>JAFUCM010000019.1 GCA_017459675.1 Eubacterium sp. | reverse complement strand
GACACAGGCAATGGTGATCCCGATCCGCCAGAGTGCAGAAGGCGTCATGGATAAGGCGTTGGAAGTGAAAGCGGCACTGCAGGCAGCAGGGATCCGCGCAGCACTCGATGACAGTGACAAGAGTCCGGGCTGGAAGTTCTCCGAGCAGGAGATGCGCGGCATTCCGGTACGTGTCGAGCTCGGTCCGAAGGACATCGAGGCAGGCCAGGCAGTTCTGGTCCGCAGAGACACCCGCGAGAAGCAGATTGTCCCGCTCGAAAATCTGGCAGCCGTCACAGCAGAGTTGCTTGAGAGTATCCAGAAGGATCTCTTTGAGAAGGCCCTCGCACACCGCGAGGCACACACCTACGACGCAGTAACCTACGAGGAATTCTCAGAGATCGCAGACACAAAACCGGGCTTCATCCGTGCAATGTGGTGCGGCGACGAGGCGTGCGAAAATAAGATCAAAGAAGATCTGTCCGTAACAAGCCGCTGCATTCCGGGACAGCAGGTACATCTCGCAGATACCTGCATCTGCTGCGGAAAGCCGGCGAAGAAGATGGTTTACTGGGGGAAGGCGTATTAATGTTTGTGAGGCGGGAGACCGTTTGATTGTCTCTCTGCTCAGGTGGAATTCGCAGGGGAGACAATCAAACGATCTCCCGCCGCGAAGGTTTATTCAAAGGGCAAATGCTTTCTCCGGAGGGGCATTCGCAGGCGCCGGTCCTTAGTGAACACGTAGTGTGAACTTAGTACCGCTGTGCCGAGACTAAGCGCGGGCGGCCCCGCAGGAGAATCATTTGACCGCAGGTAAAGATCTGTTGAAGAGTTTGGTGTTTTGTATGGGAGGTAACAAATGGGCTATCAGGAAACGTATCAGACATGGCTGAGTGATCCGTATTTTGACGAGGCAACAAAGGAGGAGCTCCGTGCGATTGCGGATGATCCGAAGGAGATTGAAGAGCGGTTTTATATGGATCTGGAGTTCGGTACGGCCGGACTGCGCGGTATTATCGGCGCGGGCACGAACCGTATGAATATCTATGTTGTGCGCAAGGCGACGCAGGGTCTTGCAAACTATATTAAGAAGCAGGGCATGCAGGACCGCGGTGTTGCGATTGCTTTTGATTCCCGGCATATGAATACGGAATTTGCTGACTGTGCGGCGCTCTGCCTCGCAGCAAATGGTATTAAGGCATACGTTTTCGAGTCTCTGCGGCCGACGCCGGAGCTTTCTTTCGCGGTCCGCTATCTGCACTGTATTGCGGGTATTAATATTACTGCGAGCCACAATCCGGCTGATTATAACGGTTATAAGGTTTACTGGGAAGACGGCGCGCAGATTACACCGCCTCACGATACCGGCATTATGGCCGAGGTTCAGGCTGTTACAGAGTGGGCAGACGTTCTGACCATGGAGAAGGATGACGCGGTTGTCGCAGATCTGTATCAGGTAATCGGTGCAGATATTGATGTTCCGTACATGGAGGCGCTGAAGAGCCAGGTGCTTCATCCCGAAGCAATCAAAGAGATGGCAAAGGATCTGAAGATTGTCTACACACCGCTGCACGGAACCGGAAATATCCCGGCGCGCAAGATCATGCGCCAGCTTGGATTTGAGCATGTTTATCCGGTGCCGGAACAGCGTCTGCCGGACGGTGATTTCCCGACCTGCCCGTATCCGAATCCGGAATCTGAGGATGCGTTTGTTCTCGGACTGGAACTTGCAAAGAAGATTGATGCGGACCTCGTTCTCGCGACGGACCCGGATGCAGACCGTCTTGGTGTCCGCGTAAAGGACGCAGAGGGCAATTATCACGATCTGACCGGCAACATGTCCGGCTGCCTGCTGGCAGATTATGAGATCGGACAGCGCAAGGCAGTGAAGGGCCTGCCGGATGACGGCGCACTGATTTCCACGATTGTTTCCAGCAACATGGCAGGTGCGATTGCCAGATATTACGGCGTTGATTTCATCGAGGTTCTGACAGGATTCAAATATATCGGACAGCAGATTCTGCAGTTCGAAGAGAGCGGAAAGGGCACTTATCTCTTCGGATTTGAGGAGAGCTACGGCTGCCTGATCGGCACACATGCGCGCGACAAGGATGCGATCGTGGCTGTTATGGCACTGTGTGAGGCAGCTGCTTATTATAAATCCCAGGGCAAGACCCTCTGGGAGGTTATGATTGAGCTGTATGAGCGCCTCGGCTATTATAAGGATGATATCAAATCCATCGGCCTGGCAGGTAAAGAAGGTCTCGAGAAGATTCAGGGCATCATGACATCTCTCCGCGAGAATCCGCCTGCTGAAATCGGCGGTTATAAAGTGCTCGCAACCCGTGACTACAAGGCAGATGAGCGCGTGGATCTGGCAACCGGCGAAAAGACCGCGACAGGCCTGCCGTCCTCCAACGTGCTGTACTATGAGCTGGAAGATGATGCATGGGTTTGCGTCAGACCGTCCGGCACCGAGCCGAAGATCAAATTCTACTATGGCATCAAGGGAACCTCTCTTGATGATGCGGACCAGAAGTCTGCTGCTATGGGTGAACAGATCGGCGCAATTATCGATGAAATGCTGAAATAAGTGCGGGTTTTCAGCAGTTGTATTATGTCGCAAGAGAACACAGAAAATTCAGAATATTAAGTTATGTTCTCCTTGACAAAGCAGGGAGTGGAGTATATAACTGATTGTAGTATTTAAAAAGAAATTCAGGAGGTATTACCATGAACAAAACAGAATTTGCTGCTGCTGTAGCTGAGAAGGCAGGACTTTCCAAGAAGGACGCCGAGGCAGCTGTTAAGGCATTTATTGATGTAGTTGCTGAAGAGCTTAAGGCAGGCGAGAAGGTTCAGCTCGTCGGATTCGGCACATTTGAAGTTTCCGAGCGTTCCGCACGTCAGGGAAGAAATCCGCAGACAGGCGAGACCATCGAGATCGCTGCTTCCAAGACACCGAAGTTCAAAGCAGGCAAAGCTCTGAAGGATCTGGTAAAGTAAATTATGCGTCTTGATAAATTTCTGAAGGTATCACGTCTGATCAAGCGGCGCACCGTCGCAAATGAGGCATGTGATGCCGGAAGAGTTTTACAGAACGGGAAGCCGGCCCGGGCATCATCTCCGGTGAAAGTCGGCGACCGGCTGGAAATTCTCTTTGGAACGAACTCTGTTCAGGTTGAAGTGCTGGATGTCAGAGAAACAGTCAGGAAAGAAGAGGCACAGAGCCTCTACAGATATTTATAAATCGCGGATAGAACTGACTTCGAGATGTGAGTGGTGATACATGCATTCAAATAGAAGAACAATGATCGGCATTCTGGCAGCGGTTCTTCTGCTTCTTGCAGTGATTGTATATCAGAGCTATCAGATGCGCGGACGGATTGCCAGGGGCAATGAGCAGATTGACAGTCTGACGCAGCAGACAGAAGCGGAGGAGCAGCGGACTGAAGAGATCGAAGAGATGCAGAACTATATGCAGAGTGACGAATACAAGGAGAAAACCGCAAAAGAGAAACTCGGTCTGATCAAAGATAATGAGATTATCTTTAAAGAGGCGGAATAATGATATGGCTGCCATGCCGCGGGGTATGGCAGCCATATTTATATCCTGATGAAAGATGCCCCGCCTCTGCAAGTGGCGGGCACCCAAAAAGCCGCAGATGCGGAACTTGAAAGAAAATGGTGTGACGGCAACATGGATGACAATATGAAACAGCGAATTGATCAATTTATCCGGGAACATCATATGATTGCGCCCGGCGAATGTGTCTGTGTGGGCTGCTCCGGCGGGGCGGATTCCATCTGCCTTCTGACCATTTTAGATATGCTGCGCAGAGAAGGAAAACTGTCCTGTACGTTGATGGCCTGCCATCTCAATCATATGCTGCGCGGCGAAGAAAGCGATGCGGACGAGGCGTTTGTCAGGGCGTACTGCGAACAGCTGGAGATTCCGCTGGTTGTCGCGCGGGAAGACGTTGCCGGACTTGCAGCAGAGCTGCGCGGGCAGAGATATGGTTCGGAACAGACAGGATCCGAAGCAGAAGCACCTGCGAAGCATCCGGCAGGCCTCGAGGCGGCCGGACGGGAAGCCAGAGAACATCTTTATGAGAGATGCATCCGGGAATGCGGTGCCACGAAGATTGCGCTTGCACACCATATGGATGATCAGGCTGAGACCGTGCTGTTTCATATGGCACGCGGCGCGGGACTGCAGGGTCTGGCCGGGATCCGGCCGGTCAGCGGCAGCAAGATCCGTCCGCTTCTGGCAGTCCGACGCTGTGAAATCGAGAACTGGCTCACAGAACAGGGCATTTCATGGTGCAATGACGCATCCAACGCATCGGATGATTATGCCAGAAACCGGCTTCGCCATCATGTTCTGCCTGCCCTGGAGTCTGACATCAATGCCGGAAGCATCCGGCACATCGCGGAAGCTGCAGAGACAATCCGGCTGGCGGACCAGTGGATCCGGGAGACGACAGAGTCTTATTTTACAGAATGGGTTCAAATGAATGACGGCGAGGTGAAGATCGACAGACAGCTTGCTGCGTCCCCGGAATTTGTCCGGCGCATGCTGATTATGCGGGCACTGGCCGGTCTGGCCGGGACGTATACGGATTTCGGTCTGCAGCATGTACGCCAGGTACAGGATCTCCTGACCGGTGCGGCGGGAAGAGGACAGGATCTGCCGCACGGCATTACAGCCGTACGTACATATGAAGGCGTGGCGCTGCGGAAAAAGCAGCGCGGGAATACGTGTCCAGAGGCGGAGAGCGCAGATCTGCAGTACAAGGTGCAGATCTCCCCGGAAGACGGCACGCTGCAGGCTGATGTCGCCGGAATCCATTTTACGGGGGGATTCACAGAGGAGATTCCCGACCCAATCCCTGAAAAAACATATACGAAATGGCTGAATTGTGATAAAATTACAGGAAGTATTGTCATCCGTACCAGGCGTCCCGGCGATTATATTCTGCTGGACGAAGCGGGCGGACGGCAATCGATCAAAGCCTGGATGATCAATCAGAAGATCCCGCGGGAGAAGCGGGATCAGATTCCGCTGGTTGTTCATGAGAATCCTGCTGCCGGGCAGCAGGGTTCCGAGGTATTGTGGATTGTAGGCGGCCGGATCGGTGCATCTGCCAGAGTAGATGCCGGCACCAGACGTGTGCTGAAGCTGTGCGCAGCGACGAAAGAAAACGTATCGGGCTGAATCCAGAGCAGCAAACGCCGGAAAAGACATTTTTTACAAAATAAGGAGATCTGCATACCATGAAAAAAGAAATAATCAGTGTCCTGCTCAAAGAAGAGGAGATCGACCAGCGCATCAATGAACTCGGGGAGATGATCAGCCGCGATTACGAGGGGAAATCCCTGCATCTGATCTGCGTTATGAAGGGCGGCGTTTTCTTCACGTGTGAGCTTGCGAAGCGGATTACCGTGCCGGTAACCTTTGACTTTATGTATGTGTCAAGCTATGGCTCGGGCACAGAGTCGAGCGGCATTGTCAAGATTGTAAAAGATCTGGACGAGACGCTGGAGAATAAGGATGTCCTGATCGTCGAGGATATCATCGATACCGGCAGAACGCTCAGCCACCTGATCAAGATGCTGAAGCAGCGCAGACCGGCCAGCCTCGAGATCTGTTCGCTTCTGGACAAGCCGGAGCGGCGGCTTGTGGATGATGTTAAAGTCAAATATCCGGGATTCAACATCCCGAATGAGTTCGTTGTAGGCTATGGTCTTGACTATGACCAGAAATACCGTAATCTGCCGTACATCGGTACGGTTTCATTTGAGGAAGCGTAGGCGGTTCTTCCTTATCAGCAGCAAAGGAGTCGGATAATAACGTGTCTAGAAGAAGGGGAATCGGCACATATATTTTTGTAATAGGTGTGCTCATCATATTGTTTCTGTATCTTCCGAACCTGACAGATCGCGGGGAGAATGTAACCAACAGTCAGTATCAGGAATATCTCACAGGTCATAAGATCAGTTCTGCCATAATCCTGCAGAACGCGCAGGTGCCGACCGGAAGTGTCATTTTCACACTGGAAGACGGCACAGAGGGGCGGATCTACGTGACCGATGTCAATGAGGCGGCGAGACAGCTGGAAGAGCAGGATACAGAAGTCACAGTCAGAAATGTTTCCCGGGAGGGAATGTTTGAGACGGTCGCGCTTCCGGTGCTCATGTGTCTTCTGCTGGCGGTGGTCGTGATTGTTTTCATGAACCGGCAGAGCGGCGCAGCAGGCGGAACCAACGCCAAAATGATGAATTTCGGCAAGAACCGCGCACATATGTCGACCGAAGATGAGAAGAGAATGCGGTTTGACGATGTCGCAGGCCTCGAGGAAGAGAAAGAAGATCTGCAGGAAATCGTAGAGTTTCTCCGGGATCCGCAGAAATACGTTCAGGTCGGCGCCCGGATTCCGACCGGTGTCCTGCTGGTAGGACCGCCCGGAACCGGTAAAACACTGCTGGCAAAGGCTGTCGCAGGCGAGGCCGGCGTTCCGTTTTTCTCGATTTCCGGCTCGGATTTTGTAGAAATGTTTGTCGGTGTCGGCGCATCTCGCGTGCGCGATCTTTTTGAAGATGCCAAGCGCCACGCACCGTGCATTATTTTCATCGACGAGATCGATGCCGTGGCGAGAAGACGCGGCAGCGGCATGGGCGGCGGACACGATGAGCGTGAACAGACGCTGAACCAGCTGCTTGTGGAGATGGACGGTTTCGGACCGAACGAGAATATCATTGTCATGGCTGCGACCAACCGTGTGGACATCCTGGATCCCGCGATTCTGCGCCCGGGCCGTTTTGACCGCCGGGTCGCTGTGGGCAGACCGGATGTGCGCGGCCGTGAAGAAATCCTGAAAGTACACGCAAAAGGGAAACCCCTTGGCGACGATGTGGATCTGGCGGCAATTGCGCAGACGACGGCCGGCTTTACCGGTGCGGATCTGGAGAATCTGCTCAATGAGGCGGCAATCTCTGCTGCAAAGCAGAACCGCGTCTATCTCACACAGGCAGATATCAAGGGCGCATTTGTCAAGGTCGGAATCGGTACAGAGAAGCGCAGCAAAATCATCTCTGAGAAAGAGAAATGGATCACGGCCTATCACGAGGCCGGACATGCGATCCTGTTCCATGTGCTTCCGGATATGGACCCTGTCTATTCGATTTCAATCATTCCGACCGGTCCCGGAGCTGCCGGCTACACGATGTCACAGCCCGAGCAGGATGAGATCTTTAATACCAGAAGTAAGATGCTGCAGCATATCACAGTCAGTCTCGGCGGCAGAGTCGCTGAGGAGATGGTCTTCGACGACATCACAACCGGTGCGTCGCAGGACATCAAACAGGCGACACAGATCGCGAGATCGATGGTGATGCAGTACGGTATGTCAGCGGAGCTCGGACTGGTCAATTACGGAAGTGATTCCGAGGAAATCTTCATCGGCAGAGACTGGGGTCAGACCAAGAACTTCAGTGAAAAGGTCGCTGCCAAGATTGATGACGAGGTTTACCGGATTATTCAGAAATGTCACGATCAGGCGACAAATCTCATCACAGAGCATCGTTATGTACTGGAAGAGACTGCAAAGCAGCTGATCGCAAAAGAAAAACTGAATCGCAGCGAATTTGAGGCTATATTCGAGGCGGAAGCAAAACAGAACGAAACAGAATTGGGCGATTTGCACAAAAACGAAGCGTGAAATTTGTGAATATTGTGTAGCGTTTTGTTGAAAGCGATGGTAATATATACATCGTAAAAACCCCCAATACATCACATCGTTTTTGCTACACCCCATAAGAAGAAATACCTTCTCTAAAAAAAGACGGCCTCGCGGCCGTCTTTTTTTGTTCAGTGCAGACCGGAAGTTCCGGCTTCCGGGGAGCAGGACTGGAAGGTACCGTTACCCGAACATACATTCTGAGGTCATTTTATGAGTTTTGAACGTCGAATCGATTACATCATGCATATGCGGCCGCTCCTGGACAAAGAAGCGGTGTTTTCCGATGAGACGGAAATGTTTGTAACACCGTCAGAGCCCGAACCGGGTGAGCGCGTGCGCGTCCGGATCCGGACGGCCAGGGACAATCTGGATGCCGTTACGATGGTGCGTCTGGATGAGCAGTCCCGTTATGGGGAAGACGAAGGATACATGGAATATGTGCCGCCGGCACAGCGCATTGCAATGTCGGTTGCCTGCAGCCGGAACGGATTTGATTATTACGAGACGACCGTTACCATCGGCGACGGTCCGCTGCAGTACTATTTCGAGCTGCGGCTCGGCAGCATCATTTGTTTTTATGACCGCTTCGGGATTACCCGCGATATCCGGACAGAACGCGCATTTTCAGTCGTTCCCGGATTTCACACACCGGACTGGGCCAAGGGTGCAGTCATGTATCAGATCTTTGTCGACCGCTTCTGCAACGGCGACCCGGATAATGATGTCAGCACGGATGAGTACAGCTATATCGAACAGCACGTCCGGCATGTCGACGACTGGTATCAGCCGATCACCGGGATGGATGTCCGCAATTTCTACGGCGGCGATCTGCAGGGTGTCATTGACAAGATGGATTATCTCGCAGAACTCGGAATCGAGGCAATTTATCTGAATCCGATCTTTGTATCGCCATCAAATCACAAATACGACATTCAGGATTATGATCATATCGACCCGCATTTCGGGAAAATCCTGACAGAAGAGACTGGCGTTCTGGATGAATGGGATCAGGATAATACCCACGCGGCGCGCTATATCAGCAGGGTGACCGGTCTGGACAATCTGGAGGCCGGCAACCAGCTCTTTATCCGGCTGGTGGAGGAGGCACACCGCAGAAATATCAAAGTGATCCTGGACGGTGTATTCAATCACTGCGGTTCCTTTAACAAATGGATGGACCGGGAGCGGATTTATGAAGGAAAGCCCGGATTTATGCCGGGGGCCTTTGTGGCAAAAGAGAGCCCGTACCATGATTATTTCCGCTTCTATTCGGATCAGTGGCCCTACAATGAAGATTATGACGGCTGGTGGAACCACAAGACGCTCCCGAAGCTGAATTATGAAGATTCGGCGCGTCTGAGGGAGGAAATCTACCGGATTGCCCGGAAATGGGTTTCTCCGCCGTATAACGCCGACGGCTGGCGCCTTGACGTCGCGGCGGACCTCGGACATTCACAGGAATACAACCACGAGTTCTGGCGCGGCTTCCGGCAGGAAGTCAAGCACGCCAACCCGGAAGCACTGATTGTTGCGGAGCACTACGGCGATGCAGCCTCCTGGCTGCAGGGCGATCAGTGGGATACGGTCATGAACTACGACGCCTTCATGGAACCGATCACCTGGTTCCTGACCGGTATGGAAAAACACAGCGATGCCTACCGGGAGGATATGCTGGGCAATGATTATTCCTTCTGCGAGGCCATGCGCTACAACATGGCGCATCTGCACACACAGTCGCTGCTGACGGCAATGAACGAACTCGACAATCATGATCACTCACGTTTCCTGACCCGAACCAACCACTGCGTCGGCCGCGTGGAGATGAGCGGTCCGGAGAGTGCGGAGCAGGATATTGACAAAGCGGTCATGCGCGAGGCGGTCGTCTTCCAGATGACATGGCCCGGGGCGCCGACACTTTATTATGGCGATGAGGCCGGCGTATGTGGATTTACCGACCCGGATAACCGCAGGCCATATCCATGGGGCCGGGAGGACCGGCAGATGCTGCGGTTTTACAAGGCGGCAATTGCCATCCACAGAAATTATCCGGTACTGCGCAACGGCGCGACAATGATCCTGCAGCATGAGTGGAACATTCTTGTGTTCTGCCGCTTCAATGAAACAGACCGGGTGATCGTTGCGATGAATAACCGCGACCAGGAGGCGCAGGTCGATGTTCCGGTCTGGCTTGCCGGCATTTCCAGAAGCAAGGCAGAAGTAAAGCTGCACTGCGTCTTCGAGACCGACAACAGCGGCTTCTCCACACGCAGACATTCCATGCGCGCATCCGGCGGCATCCTGCGTCTGCGGCTGGGACCGAAGAGCTCGGTCGTGCTGTATCACACCGACATCAAGCGCGATAAAGACGGCAATATCAAGCCGGATCTCCGCGAGGCCTATCACTACCGCGGCCGGCGTCCGTACGCGGCACCGCGCCAGAGCGGGAGAAAGAACTTGCAAACAATACGTAAATGAGATAGAATTAATTGGTCATTGGAGTTCTGCGGCAGGGATCTGAATCCATGGTTCCCGCAGCAGCCTGACTCTTCTGATAAAAGCCGCAGTGGCGGAATTGGCAGACGCCCGGGACTTAAAATCCCGTGGGTAGTGATACCCGTGTCGGTTCGACCCCGACCTGCGGCAGGTTCATGAGGTAAGCACGTTTGAGATAGTATTATCTTGCGCGTGCTTATGCGAAAAATGGCTACATTCCTTGTATTTATATGAGGCATGTAGCTTTTTTATTTCCAGTTACCGAATGCCCCGAAAAAGTCACAAAAATCTCAATAGTCAAGTGGACTTAAGAAAGGCGGTATCTATGGTAAATAAGACATTTCTCCAACTAATCAGTGTCCCTATTTTACAGGCATTTCAAGAATTTCTCAGTGATAAACGATCAATCAATCTTTCAGATGAAACACTGCAAACTTATGAAATCATGTTCACTAAATTTGTAAAAACCTTGCCAGAAGGTGAAAACACGTTGACGGACACCCTGACAAAAGCAGATTATCAGAATTTTGTCTCCGTGTTACAGAATGGTGGACTGCGGAATGATGTCAGCATACAGAGCGCATGCAGGAACATCCGAGTGATTCTGTATTGGTTAGCGAACAATGATTATTGCATTCCATTCAAAGTACAGTTACCGAGATGTCAGAAGAAAATCAAAGAACTGTATACGCCAGAAGAACTTAGTATTCTATTGAAAAAGCCAGACAGGGATTGCACCGAATGTGAATACATTACATGGTGCATTGAGAACTTGCTGATATGCTCCGGACTGCGTATCGGTTCATTGGTGGAATTAAAAGTATCGGACTTGTATCCGGACAATACTCTGATTGTAAATCAGACAAAATCCAATATTCCGTTGCGAATTGCCATCAATGCAGAGTGCGCGTCAATCCTGCGGAAGTATTTCAAAATATTCAATCTTTCTGATAATGACTATATGTTCGCGACAGGAGCAGGTACGCAATACGCGAAAAATACGATCAAAAAATATATCCGAGCATATAACATTAAACGTGGAGTTAAAAAAACCAGTGCGCACTTGTTCCGACATTCATTTGCCGCAAGTCTGTACAGAGCAACGCATGATGTTTATCTGGTTAAACAGGCACTTGGACATAGCAACATTGCAGTGACAGAAGGTTATTTGAGATCGCTTGGATGTACGGATGTTGGTCAACGCATGGTGGACGCATTCAATCCGCAGGTGCAGTTTGGAACTCAGAATACTACTCAGAAACGCCGTGGACGCATGAGAACAGCATGAATGAAAGGAAGTGGTTTATATGATGATGTACAGGACAACAATGATGATTCCGGACGGAAAGCACGATTATAGAATTGACGATACGCCCATGATGACGATTCTTGAACAGCAGTATTTTCCGGACGATGAAACGATAGATATGTTGTTTGAGATTGTACGGCACTACACCGACAAAAAGGATTTTAGCATTCTCTTGGCAATGCACTCCGCATATCAGCTTGGACGAATCCACGGCACAAGAGCAGAACGCGCACGAAGAAAGCAACACCAGTGAAATAAACTTTTGTGATTATTCTTTTTGTGTTATATCATTGATATTGGATGTTGGAGTCTGGAATAGTAACCTAGTGGCAGGGGCGGCTTTCAATGTTGCCCCTTCTTCTATAAATGAGGAAATGCATATGAATATGGATACACACTGGTTTATGAATTGGTACTGGCAAGAAGCAACAGAGGATGAACAGACCCTATTTGAAAAGATGATCAGATTTGAACAAGAGTATTTTGGGGATATGTTGTTCCACTATGGAAGTAATACTTATGAATTAATACATATACTATCCAAGGATGTTAATGCACAAGAATGGGTAGATGATAGCGCACCGATACCAGAGGTACTGGAATTTTTCTCACCAGAGATGATACGTCTGAAAATCGAAAATACTGACGAGATGAACGGATACTACAATCACAGTGAGCAGGTCTTGTGTATTTCTAGTAATTCGATTAATGATGATTCTGCATTATTACATGAGATGATACATATGCATGAAGGGATTATAAACGAATTACCTATGCACTATCATGATATGGTTTTTTGGTCATTATATAAGAGTCTGAGAACTTCACTACCAGAACTTGATGATATTATTACAAACCATGCACATATACTAAATGAGACAGAGTTATATGAATCTGGCGGTCTACATGACATATTATTTCTGTTAAAGAGTTTTGATATTGATATAGGAATGGGTTACCCATTAGGCACTGTTTTCGGATATGGGAAAATGGACGATTTTAAAGAATATACCGTCAATTATTAATTGAAACAAGGGGATGTCACAACGGCATCCCTTTTTGCTTGTGTTTTTTTTTCATCAATTCAGTAATATAATTGGTCTTGACCAAGTTTAAGTTGCTTTATGCGACAGGACTTGACACAATGATAATCTTGCGCAAGTTGTCATATAAATTTAAATCAGAATAGAACAGTTGCTCCGTACACCGGAGCAGAAAGGACAAATCATGAAACAGAAATTTATAGACAAGACATTTCGCGCAAAGAGTCTTGAACGCATAGAACAGATCAATAAGATCATTGACGAATACAACCAAAGCGGATACAGTTTAACTCTCCGTCAGGTGTATTATCAGTTGGTTGCACGCGATATCATCCCCAATAAGCAAAAGGAATACAGTAACCTATCTAATCTGTTATCAGATGCACGAAGGGCAGGTCTTGTTGACTGGTGGAGCATTGAAGACCGAACAAGATATTTAAGGGGATGGAATCATTACGATAATCCATCTGACGCACTGAGATCGACTGCAGACAGATATCGTATAAACTTATGGGAAGGTCAGGAACACTATATAGAAGTCTGGTGTGAGAAGGACGCGCTGATAGGTATTGTCTCCAGTGCCGCTCGTGATTATGACATTGATAGTTTTTCTTGTCGTGGATACTGCAGTGACACTGCAATGTATCGGGCGGCAACAAGGTTTAGCCGAGAAGCGAAGGACGGACACAAGCCTGTATTACTTTATCTTGGCGATCATGATGCCATCCGGAATTGACATGGGACGCGACATTCCGGAAAGACTGGGACTCTTTACAGGAAAACCGGACATGGTCAAGTTTGAGCGAATTGCACTCAATATGGAACAGATCGAGCAGTACCGACCTCCAGTGAATCCTGCAAAAGAATCTGACAGTCGTTATGAAGCCTATACGTCAAAGTATGGGAAAAATAGTTGGGAATTGGACGCATTGCCGCCAGAGGTGCTGACGGAACTGATTCATGATCATATCGAACGGTACATGGATAGACAGATGTATGATGAAATGGTTGAGCAGATGCAACAGGAGAAAGAATACCTGCTCCGCATAGCGGAAAGTCTGGAGTCGGCATAACTATTACAAGGATGGTATGCACAGGGGAGATGCAATGTCTCCCCTATATCATCACAAGACGCGCAGAAACGCGATTTAAGGCATTTTAACGGAAACACTCAACACTTGACCAACTCAATTCTGAAATGATGCTACAGGGCAATATATTTTGTTGGTAGAAATAAAATTTGGTATATTTTGATTATTTTGTTGACAGAACACTTGTTTTGTGATAAAATATAGTTGTCATAAAGATATGACATGAATGGCAAATCAGCGACTAGCACAAGAGCTGACATTTGAAGGTTGTACAAGGAAGGTAAATGAACGTACCGCGCATGAAAATGCGTTTTTCTTGCAACCCTGATGTCGGCTCTTTTTTTATTTTTTTCAGAAAGGGGTGAACTATCAATGCAGACATCGACACTACCGATCAAGACGATCATACGGCAGGCTCGAGTCAGGCAATGGGAAATTTCCGAGTATTTGGGCATGGATGAATCCTTGTTTTCAAAGAAACTGCGGCGAGAACCGCCAGAAAGTTTTCGACAGGAAATTTTACAAGCCATTGAAGCGATTCAGCAAGCCAAGAGCCAGTAAACACACATCACATGAGGGGAATTTGAAACATGAAGCATACTACACAAAAGGCACTAGACAATTTTGTATCAGCAGTTTACTCAGCGTCAGCGCATGGAGAATTGACCGACATCACCGAAGAACTGACACAGGTGATGACCGGCGGCGAACTCTGTACACACTATGATGATGACATGAATCCAATCAGCGACACTGGAGCAGTATTTGATGCGCTTCTGGATTTCATGCATCTGGTGGATATTGAAACGACACGACACACAAAACCATCCGTTCCGGAATTCACACCGATTGATGTTCTTTTGGAAGATGTTGCCAAC
Organism: Eubacterium sp.; assembly: GCA_017459675.1. GTDB lineage: Bacteria > Bacillota > Clostridia > Lachnospirales > Lachnospiraceae > CADBRN01. The sequence goes on along the minus strand of JAFUCM010000019.1, from coordinate 29,023 downwards.
ATTGCAGGTCTTGTTGATGAAAACCATTTTCTGAAAATCTATAACACGTTTCTGGAACATCAGCTTGAACGAGTGAGGGATAACGGATAATGGCAAACAAGCGATTTATTGATAAGGCAATTATAGGCAGTTTGCGATTTCTGAAAATGGGAAAAGCTGCGCAGGCACTTTACATGCACATTGTCATTGAGTCCGATGATGAAGGTGTAACAGAAGCAGGTACTGTTTTGAGAGTTACGCAAACAAGAAAAACCGCACTAAAGGAACTGGTTGAAAACGGTTTTGTGACAATCATAGAACCATCTGAAAACATTGTTTATACAAACGGATGGCACGATTTCAACCACCCTGATACAAGGTACGCACGATGCTCGAACTACCATGATACATTACAAGAACATTTTCCAAACATCAAATTGCTTGATAATACAGGCAAAAAAGCACCTAAACCCACGAGTGACACGCGCAAAGTAAAGTTGAGTTCAGGTGAGGTGAGTACAAGTGAGGTGAGTAGTGCGGAGCAGGGAATAACTAACGACACACTTACTTATTCTTTTCCCCCTGATTCTACGGAACATGATATCCCTACATCCGAAATGGTATACAACCTGCTAACATCGAATGATTTTTGTTTGACTGATACAGAAGCCAGAGAACAAACAGAAGCATTTATTTCGCTGAATCAATCATACAACTGGAACAAACTTAAGAAAATGTCGTGGGGAACATTGTTAAGGCAGTTTTTAAACCGAGACAGGAGATTCACGGATGAAGCACTTGCCCCACGAATAGCCAAAGCAAAGAAAGAAGCCGAGCGCAAAGCCGAGGAAAAACGCCTGCGTTCAGAGGAAGAAGCCAAGCACTGGCAAGGTGATACATACTTTACTTCCGGACAGGATTTTGTCGAATATCTGAAAGGTCGGAAATGGACAAAGTATGATGAATACCTTGCAAACGATTTATATTGGATGTCGGAGTATACAGAAACAGAGTTCAAATTTGATCATGATGATAATGCATTCACCGAAGCAGAACTAATTGAGATGTTTGAATCTGGCATTATCACAGTTGATATGCAAGTCGGCATCGTAGAACTGTTTCACGAACCAGATATTGCAATATGCCAGAATGATGCACTTGTTGCGAAGATACGAAAACAGCAGGCCTCATACAAACCAACACAGAAACCACCAAAACCAAAACCTTTTATACCGAATCCAACGGCATTTGATGATTTGCAATGATTTCAGAACCGATCATACAACACGAAGGTATGACCGCTGACATGACCAAGTTACATGATGACACCGGAACGCCTGCAGATGGTGTTTCGCTACCGTGAAACAGATACACGTTGACACCGATCATGTATAGACATGACCGCTGACGCCAGACAGCTAGGCGTGGAAAGGATTTTATATATGGCATCCAGTTATTACACAGAATATTTGAAATCACCGGAATGGCAAGAGAAACGCATCCAACGTATCACGATTGATTCCGGAAGATGTTGCATGTGTGGCAAAGAGTTAGGAAACGCGCTTGAAGTACACCATTTCGGATATAAATCACTGGCAAATGAAGACCCATGGGTAGACCTTGCAAGCATGTGTCCGGAATGTCATTTGAACACACATGTTTTGATGAATCGACTGACTGCTCCGCATCAGCGCGGATGGGCATCACGCCTGCCGTTTGGCGTGCGCATATCACTTAGAGAACGTGGGTTAATGTGATGTCTCGTGAAGTTTATCAAACCAGAGCCGCACCGCTTGATGATGATTATGTCGGAGATTTACAGGAAAGACCAACGCGACAACGCCCGACATTGACGCGCCGACAGGCAACCGAAGCATGGCGATGCGAAAAGGATTTTTATTTTTTTTCAAGCCTGATGATTGAAAGCACCAGTTACCGAGCATATTTAGTTGATGACCTGCGTGATGGTACTGCACAGGAGCGCAAAGTAAAGCGATGGCGCGAACAAATTGAGCAAGACCGTTTGCACCGTGAACAGGCACTGGAGCAAATACAACGTGAGATTACAAAACGCAGAACCGAAACAGCTTGTCAGCACGACAGGCAGAAAGGAGAAACACCGGAATGAATGTTACAACCGACAGCGGCGAACAGATCACGGTTTATCGGAACAGGGTTGAAGCTATCGCGGCTCAATATGTTGAATCATTGCCAGACCCAACAATGATCAAAGAAACCGCTTGTTTCCGTGGACTGTTGAAAACTGTTTACAAAGAGATATTCCGAGCATCCGGAACACAACTGCACAACACCAGAACCACCGTCAACCTAGAAGATGTTGACCTGCTGAACAGCTTGTGGGATATGTTTACGGATGTCTGTTATACATATGGTCATGTTCCAACACTGGCAAAGTTTGGTCTGATGATTGGAATATCTGCAGTGACGTTCAGTAATTGGCAAGCGGAACGGTCGAGGAATAAAACACTTTCACACTTTAAAGCGGTAAAAGATTGGAAGGCTGAATGTGAAGGTGCATTAGAGGATCGAGCTATTATGTCAAACAGCATCGGCTCGATTTTCGCATTGAAATGTTCACATAATTGGCGCGAGACAGCACCATTAACCATAGGTGAACAGGAAAGCAATGGAGCATCCCAAACACCAGAACAGATAATGATGAAATATCGGAATGTGGAACGTCCAACACTGCCACAAATGGATGATAATTGATGTCTGTTTTACGGAGATCAAGTGGACTTAACCGAGTCAGATGCATCCGAAAACGCCAAGAAACCGCATAAATACAGGCAAAACAGGAATCCACTTGATTGATGATCACATGGATTAACACCAATGAAAGCAGGTGCTGATGCTTCTGTATAACAGCAAGCGACACAGAAACCAAGAGACAACACAACAGCTTTCCTGATGTCCTGATGTATGTCTGTACAACGACAGGAACGCGCTAGAATCCATTTTATCAGCATCAATGGACAAATCCTTGTCTAACATCTGAAAACGCCGAAATCGAGCGATTTTCAAACAACAGTAGCGTGGGCAGAGGGCAGTCGGGGTAGTAGGATGGATATATCCTAGGCTTGTTAGCAGTTAGTTGTGCGACAAATTGAAAAAACAAAAAAACAAAAAAGAGGTACAAACCGTGGATACATTAAATGATTATTTTAACAGTTTATCAAACAAAGAACTCAGAAAAATCCGTAAATCATTATTCCGGTCACTGAAACTATCGCGGAATCCGTCATGGTCAATGGTGCTTTCCATGATTGACAACGTGATTATGCGGAATGCATTTGAAAGGGCAAAACAGCATGAAGCGAAATAAAAAAGAACTATCCATATCAACACTACTTGAATTGTATTGTCTAGATATCATATCGCAGGAACAGTTGGCGAAGTGGTTAAACAGTGTCGCATCGTTACGGAGAATGAAAGCACCGTCAAACGACAATGCAGAAGTTAATTCTACGCCGACTCCGCTTATACAGGAATAAGCAGAGATCGCAGAACAGGCAAGAAGGGTACATATGTTAGGGTATTATCTTTTCTTGTTCAGAATCTGCACAGTATATAAGGAATAGCGACCAATGAAACGAAAACACAAACCATCTGACAAGGCGGCTCGTTTGGCTGAAATTATTTCACTGAAACCGCCTGCACCAGTTGAGCAACCGGCAGATAAAGATTTTGCCGCAATATTGAAGGATATGTCTTTTCATATCAGTATCAGCGGCAGGAAGGAGCGCAAAAAAAATGAATGATACACCATACACAGCAAGACAGCTTGTTTCTGATATTGAGAAAATGAAAGAGTTTTCGATGATGCAATTACAGAGATCATTGCCACCGGAAACCACCGCTTATTATCGCGGCATCCGATTTGCCGCAACGGAGATTTTAAGGACTGCAAAGCATCTGCAAGGGGCAACGGCATGAACAGAGAAATCGTAAACGCACTACGACAGCAGGCAGAAGCGACACTTAATCGGAAGAACAAGCTACGCGCCACACCATATGAACGTGCTTTTTATCGTGGCGTACTACATGCGCTTAACAGCCTGCAGGAAGGAGAAAACGACTGTGACGAAAGAGGAAATCCTTAACGCATATCTAACAGATGAACATCCGAGTCCTGTTATTCAATATTTGATGATGACAACGCACCGTGATGTTCCGGAGACAGCTACACCGACATCCGAGCGAATCCAAAAGTATTTGGACACGACCGAAAAACACAATTCAATTATCAAACAGTACATTTAATGTACGGAAAGGACAACACATGAAACGCAATTACTACACACGCATCCAAACAGCACTTGCAAATATCAGAAAAATTGTCGGAGATCATATTGCGGAAGTTGACAGCATTTGTGATAAGACAAAAAAATCACTGGAGAACGCAGAACAGAAATATAATCCGCAGGCACTGGCGGAAGCAACCGCCAATATCCGAAGGGATGCGCAAACATCTGTAGCGTCATCGGCATCCGTAGCAGTTGCCCAGATCGAGTTTGAATTTGATGATATCGCAGGTACGCTTGCAACATGGATTGCCGAACCTGTACCGGAATCATTTATCAGTATCACATCTGCACTGCAGTTGGCAGGAGCGAAAGCAACACAGAGTGAAATTGAAATGTTATCACAGCTTTCATCCGGAAACTATTTTGCACAAAAGATTCTGCACCAGATGGCAGAAGAACAGGGACTGCATTATCCGCATGTTTCACTGGACGAGATAAACCGAGCAATGAACACAGCAAAATCAGATGTTGAATCGGTTCTCAATGCATACCAAGGTACTGATAGTTCGTTGAACTGGATAACGGAACTGAACAATCATACAGCATATGATAATCCAATGATGGCAGGTCTTGCGATTGACTTCTTGAAGCGCGATGACTCCACACTGGCACGATTTGAAGAAACCATTACCACAGCAACCGATAACACCATTACGCTGATAAAAACCGAAGAATCCGTAATTGCAGAACTGTTTACTGGATGTTCCGATGATACTGCAAAAGTGGAGCGAATGAAAACTCTGATTCTGGCAAAACCAGACCTTGAACCGCGACTTAGTATTTATGATAAACGGACATATGATCGCGCAAAGCGACAGATACTGGAAATGCATCTTATGGAACAGGAAACCGCACAGGATGCACTTAAACAGGCAATGGAGAACGCACGACAAATTGCACAGAAGGTTCGACATGAAAAGACCGAACAAACACTAAGAGATATCCGAGTTAGTGAGAGCAATAACGCATCTGCGCGGATGCGCTGACAATATCCGAAAGTACTTCTTTCTTTTGAAGGGGCAGGCAATACCGCTTGCCCCGATTTTTTTACGCCCAACAAAAAAAGAGCCTGACCGATCGGAACAGACTCTGATTTTGAATGAAAGGAATTTTGAAAAATGAAATGGAAAAATCGAGAAACAGTAAACGAAAAGACACGGTTTACAGTTTCCTAAAACGCCTTGTGCATCATCCGGACGCGCCACATCACAGAAAACGCGCCCAGATGCGTAAGGTGTTTTATAACAATTATTGTAAATTGATTTTGAAAATGCGTCAATCTATAGTGGGGAATATTAATTGAAAGTAGAGAACAATTTTGTTGTGTTTATTGTTGTGGAATAGTATAATGAAGGTGTAACAATCAAGTGGGCTTAAGGCATTTGGCAATAAATAAAAGGCTAGAAAAACCTCGTAAATACAGGACATTTTAAACTATCGCATTTTTAGGGGACTTAAAATCCCGTGGGTAGTGATACCCGTGTCGGTTCGACCCCGACCTGCGGCAGGTTCATGAGGTAAGCACGTTTGAGATAGTATTATCTTGCGCGTGCTTATTTTATTCTATATGAGACAAGGAGCAATACCATGAAACATTTGATCAAAAAGACTTTTATACTGATCCTGACCCTGACGGTATTTCTGTCATCTGTTTCGGTTGTCCGTGCAGAACCGCTGAACGGATGGAACAAAGATCATACCCTGTATTATAAAAACGGCGCACCTTACACCGGCCAGAAAAAAATCGACGGAAAGAAATATCTTTTTGCGAACGGGAAACTGAAAAAAGGATTTCAGACAATTGTTTATAAGGGAAAAACAATCCGTGTTTTCTATGATAAGAAAACCGGTGCGATGGTGACCGGCGCGAAGAAAATCAAGGGGTATTATTACTACTTCAACAAAAAGACCGGCGCGATGAAAACCGGCTGGCGCAAGGCCAAAGGCAAGAAATATTACTATGACAAAGACGGGCACATGCTCACGGATCACCACATCATGAAGAAGACGCTCTATGTGTTTGACAGCGACGGCGTCCTGACGAAGAAGGTGACGCGCAGCAAGGCAAAGAAAGCCACAAAGAAGGGCAAGGGAACCAAGACCTGGACGCTCATGGGCCTGTCAGAGGCTGAGATTGTAGAAAAAATGGGACCGCTCTTTACAGAAGATCAGGAGAAAACCGGTGTGCTCGCATCTCTGAGCATGGCCCAGTTTATCCTGGAGAGCTGGTACGGCCGCTCCGAGCTTGCGCTGATGGCAAATAACTGTTTCGGGATGAAGACCTATCTCTCCGGCAATACCTGGCCGGGTTCAGCCTGGAACGGCAGTTCGTCTTATACCAAGAAAACGAAGGAAGAGTATACACCGGGTGTCGAGACGGTCATCACAGCGGACTTCCGGAAATATCCCAGCATTGAGAAGTCGATCGAAGACCACAGTGCCTATCTGCTGGGTGCCAGGAACGAATCCGGAAATCTGCGTTATGAAGGCCTGAAAGGCTGCACGAATTATAAAAAAGCTGCTAAAATCATCTGGAAAGGCGGCTACGCGACTTCACGTTCCTATGTGAAGGAAATCTGCGCGATCATCCGCAACTGGAATTTAACACGGTTTGATGCGTGAAGTAATCGATCGCCGGATTATCCATCTCAGGCACGCTTGCGCTGCCTCGTCCTCGCATCGGTGCTAAACGCCCGCTTTGCGGATTGTCAGGCACCGGCGGGCCTCGAAGCACTTGCAATACAGCGATCTTTAAGAAAGGGGAAAAATGTCACCATTCTTTGCAACGATATCGAGGATGAAATATATCGAGCGCTGGGCGCTGATGCGCAATTCCCGCCCTGAAAATCTGAGTGAACATGCGGCGGAAGTGGCGATGATCGCGCATGCGCTCTGTGTGATCGGAAATGTGCGGTATAACCGCGGGCTGAATGCCGAGCGGGCGGCGCTGATCGGCCTCTACCACGACGCATCTGAGATCATCACCGGCGACATGCCGACACCGGTCAAATACTACAATGACGACCTGAAAAAAGCATACAAGGAAGTAGAAAATGCAGCAGAGCAGCGGCTTCTGGACAAGCTGCCGGACGATCTCCGTCCGTCTTACGAAGCAATCTTCCATCCTCTGTACGAATCCGACCCGGAAGACATGAGCGATGAGGCAGCGGCCAATCCCATGATCGCGGCAGCGATGGAGAAGCTTTATGAACAGGACGCCTACGCCAGACGCCTCGTCAAAGCGGCTGACAAACTCTCCGCGCTCATCAAATGCATCGAAGAATCCCGGGCCGGCAACACCGAATTCCGGACCGCCGAAGAGAGCACCCGCAGCGCCATCGATGCACTCTCGGAAGAACTCCCTGAGGTGCGGGACTTCGTCCGCGAATTCCTCCCGTCCTACGGCAAGACCCTGGATGAATTGTTGTAGATAATGAAATACGAAGTTGTTTGTTGTGCGACGTATAAAATCTGGCGTGGATTGTGAGACGTAACAATTCCGTGAGCAGACCGTCCGGAGACCGCCGGTGCTTTACGATCCGCGAAAGCGGGAGTATTAGCACCGCTGCGAGTCGGAGCGAGCGGGAGCGTGTCTGCGATGGAATGTTACGTCTCACAATCCGCTCATATGAAAGAAAGGAAAACCCCTATGAAAGTACTTGCAATCAGCTCCAGCCCGCGCAAGGGCGGCAACAGTGATCTTCTCGTCGACCAGTTCTTAAAAGGTGCGGCAGAGGCCGGCCATACGACGGAGAAGGTCCGTTTTGACAACCTGATGATCTGGCCGTGTAAGGCCTGTGATTACTGCAAGACCAATGTCAGATGTTCCCACATCGATGATATGGCGAAGATTCAGCACCAGATGCTGATGGCAGATGTGATTGTACTGGCAACGCCGATTTATTTCTTCTCCATGTCCGGCCAGCTGAAGGTCATGATCGACCGGTGCCGTCCGAAATATGCAGAAATGAAGGATAAGCAGTTTTATTTCATCATGACATCGGCGAATCCGAATCCGGATGCGGTCGACGGAACGCTCGCGGGACTGCGCGGCTTCCTGCGCTGCCTGCCGGGATCTCAGGAGAAGGGAATCATCCATGGGGCAGGCATTAATGACAAGGGTGCCGTGACGGAAAAGGATGTATTTCAGCAGGCATACGAGATGGGCAAAGCTGTTTCATAATCAGAAACGCATGCGTTGGGGATAAACAATGGAAGTATACAGACGAGGGATCCCCGGATTCACAAGAAACAAGATATTTTATAAGACATTTTTCTCGCTGCTGGCAGTGGTTGCACTCCAGCAGCTTGCCACGTTTGCAGTCAACATGGTGGACAACATCATGCTCGGCCGCTACGCGGAGGCCGCGCTCTCCGGCGCGACGCTGGTCAACCAGTACCAGAACATTCTCATGAATCTGACCGCGGGTGCCGGCATGGGCATTGTCGTGCTCGCCGGCCAGTACTGGGGCAAGGGCCGGACAACGGAGATTAAGAAAATCATTTCGCTGGGTGTCAAGCTGAATCTGACGGTCGGTATTGTTTTCTTTATTCTGGGTATGACGGTGCCGGAACAGATGCTGCGGCTTCTGACCTCAGATGACGCGATTATCCGGGAGGGGATCCGCTATATCCGGATTTTGTGTTTTACCTATCCCATCTACACGATTTCCAGTTCTTTGATGTACGCGCTGCAGAGTGTAGAGACGGTATTTATCGGGACGATCATGTCGCTCTCGACCGTCTGCATCAATTTCTGCCTGAACAGCCTGCTGATCTACGGCCGGTTCGGATTTCCGGAAATGGGCGTGGCCGGTGCGGCAATTGCGACGCTGATCAGCCGGTGCATTGAACTTCTGATCGTATTGATTTACATCCTGAAAATCGACAAAAAGCTGCAGACAAAACCGATGGAGCTGATCCGGACGGATTTCTCCTTCTTCGGTGATTACATGAAGGTGTCCACGCCGCTGATGATCAGCGGATTTTTCTGGGGAATTGCGCAGACGGTACAGACGGCGATTCTCGGTCATATGTCGGCGCCGGCGATTGCGGCGACCAGTATTGCGACGATTACATTTGCGGTATTATCGGTCGTCGGCATGGCGTGCGCGAATGTCTCAAATGTTGTGATTTCCAAAGAGATCGGCACCAATGGTCTGAAGAATATCAGGGAATACAGCATCACGATGCAGCTGATTTTCATTATCATCGGGCTGATTTCCGGCACGCTGATCTATCTGTGCCGCGGTCTGATCATCGGCATTTATTCGACGGGACTCTCGCCGGAGGCGAAGGACATCACCTGGCAGTTTCTGACCGTGCTGGCATTTACCGTGCCGTTCAGCTGTTATGAATATCCGGTGCAGTCCGGCATCATCGCCGGCGGCGGTGACACGAAGTATCCTGCGATCGTCGAGAACCTGTTCAACTGGCTCTGGGTGCTGCCGATGTCCGCGCTGTGTGCATTTGTCCTGCATCTGTCGCCGACCTGGGTGTATCTGATGCTGAAAAGTGATCAGATTTTAAAATGTATCCCGAACGGGATTAAATGCAATCGCTTCCGCTGGGCGCGGGAGCTGACGCGGTAGTGCGGACACTGCGGAATTCCGTCGGACTGCAGCCGTAGTTCTGGCGGAAGATCCGGCTGAATGCAAGTGCATCCGGATAACCGCACTGCGCGGCTGCAGAGGAGACAGGCATAGTTGTGTTCTGCAGAAGTTCTGCAGCTTTCCGCATTCGCAGTTTCATAAGATATTCCTGCGGGGACATGTGATATTCCTCGCGAAAACTTTTGCTTAGATAACTTCTGTCAACTCCGACATAATCTGCTATGTCGGAGATTTTTATTTTCTGCATATAATGATTGGTCAGATACTGCATCGTGACCTTTGCATAGGCGGATTTTGCGTGCAGGTGACCACTTGTTTTTACCGGCTGTTCTTCAATAACGGATGCAAAAAAACGGAGCAGAAGGGAAACGCGGTAAAGTTCATTTGCGAGATTAATCTTGTGTGTATCCAGCATTTCATGAATACATTCAGTCAAAACCTGCATATTTTTCACTTTTATAACATGTTGTTCCGCGGAAAATCCCATCTGAGACAGAATATAGTCTGACTGGTATCCGGAGAAACCGATCCAGCAGTAACTCCAGGGGTCTTTTTGATCTGCCCGGTAAATGGTGACGTCACCCGGGTAGATGATAAAAAGATCCCCTTTTTCTAATCCATATGTTTTCTTTCCGACCCGGTAAATCCCTTTTCCGGATGTAATCAAATGCAGCAGGAAGGAACGCCGCACAGACGGGCCAAACTGGTAGCCGGGTCCGCAGTGCTCGAAGCCGCAGTAATTCAGGTGATAAGGTGACGGACCGTGATAATCAGTCTGAATATCGGCAATGTTGCTGGTAGGGAAATTTGCAATATTCTTCTGCAGATCATCCGGAATGACTTTAAGAACCATTCCTTCTTTTGTCTTTTGAATTTTTGTATTCATGTATTTTCTCCAGAGTTTGTAAAAAGGCTGCTGTAAAAGGGACGGTTGTGTGCATCCGGGGCGCTGTCACCTGGATATGAAAAAATGTGCCGGTGGATGACCGGACCCGGATACCGTTCCGAAGGCATATTCGGCAAAAACAGCCGGAATATGCAAAGATATAACAAATATCCATGTATTATCTTATGCTGTTTTCGGCGAAAAGGAAATAGAAACACCAAAACTTGGACACATTTTTCCATGTAGTAACCGCATCAGGATATACTGCCGGAAAACCCGCTGTGCTAGACTAAAACCGAAAACAGGGAAAGGCGATTTTCGCAATACCAAGAAGGAGGATTTTTCAATGAAATTGAAACAGTTGACAGCAGGTGTTCTTGCGACTCTGATGACAGCCGGACTGCTTGCAGGCTGCGGCGGAAGCTCTTCCGGAAGTTCTTCGCAGGCTTCTTCAGCGGGAAGTGCAGCAGGAAGTGCAGCGGAAAGTACAGCTGAAAACAGCGGCGGAAGCACAGATGCCATTGATCTGAAGATCTGGGATTCGAAACAGAAAGACGGTATTCAGACGATTTGTGATGAGTGGACAGAACAGTCCGGCGTCAAAGTAAATGTTGAAGTTGTTGACTGGGATAATTACTGGACACTGCTTGAAGCAGGTGCATCAGGCGGAGAAATGCCGGATGTTTTCTGGATGCATTCCAATTATGCACAGAAATACATGGATGCGGAGCTGCTTCTGAAGCTGAATGATTACATCGACAAGGATGATGCGATTGATCTCGGAAATTACTATGAGGATATTGTAAAGCTTTATCAGCAGGAAGACGGAACACAGTATGCAATCCCGAAGGATTACGACACGATCGCGCTGTGGTACAACAAGAAAATGTTTGACGATGCAGGACTCGATTATCCGGATAATACCTGGACCTGGGAAAAAATGCATGAGGTCGGGCAGAAGCTGAACAAAGAAGACGGATCCCAGTACGGTCTGGTCGGAAATACAGACGCCAATCAGGAAGGCTACTACAATATTATCTACAGCTATGGCGGCTATGTTATCAACGATGCGCACGACAAGTCCGGCTATGATGATCCGAAGACGATTGAGGCGATGAACATGTACGGACAGATTATCAAAGACTGTATGGCACCGCAGTCCGTTATGGCAGAGACCGGCAATGCAGATCTGTTCACATCCAATACAGCAGCAATGGGAATGTTCGGTTCCTGGTATGTCGCATCCTTCAAGGAAAATGAAGGCGCATCCAACTGGGGCATTGCAGAACTTCCGTATCATGATGCAAACGGCAACGGACAGGCTGATGAGGGAGAACGTGTATCCATTTACAACGGCCTCGGATGGGCTGCTTCTGCAGATACAGAAGATCCGGATACGGTTTATTCCCTGCTTTCCTACCTTGGTTCTAAAGAGGGACAGACTCGTCAGGCAGAGCTCGGCGTTACAATGAGTGCATACGAAGGAACTTCTGATGCGTGGAAGAGCAGCACAGATGTGGTTGATCTTGCGCCGTATCTTGATGAGGCGACTGGCGATGCGACACTGGTAATTATGCCTTACTCACGTTCCACAACATGGGCAGAGGATGCAAAACAGCAGTTTGTTGCGGCATGGCAGGATCCCTCGCAGATGGAGAGCGTCTGCAAATCCATTGCTGAAACCATGAATGCCCAGCTTGCACAGGAATAAGAACAGCTCCGGCATTCTTTCCGCGGCAGATCATCTGAGCCATCGTGTTCAGAGAAAATCTGCCGCGGAATCATAATAAAAAGGGGGTGAATGTTTTTGGCAAAACGAAAGATGACGAAGGCGGAAAAAACAGAAGCGAAATGGGGGCTTGCCTTTGTAACGCCGACAATCATTGGTCTGATCGTACTCAATTTTTATCCGATTATCAGGACAATTTATATGTCATTCTTTAAGACCGGTGATTTCGGGAAGGGCAATACATTTGTCGGACTGCAGAATTACTCTGCTGTCCTGACCAGCTCTGAATTCTGGGGTTCGTTGGTCAATACGATTAAGTACGCAGTCATAGAAGTTCCGTTTTCGATCGTAATTGCAATGATACTCGCAGTACTTTTAAACAGAAAGATGAAATTCCGCTCAGGCTACAGGACAATTTTCTTCCTGCCGATGGTTGCGGCGCCGGCGGCGGTCGCGATGGTCTGGAAGTGGCTGTATAACCAGCAGTACGGACTGCTGAATCATGTTCTCGGGAGAAATATTTCGTGGATTTCTGATCCTAAGCATGCCTGGATTGCTGTCGGTGTGGTCGGTGTCTGGTCGATCATCGGCTATAATATGGTCCTGTTTCTGGGCGGTCTGCAGGAAATTCCGCACGACTATTATGAGGCGGCTGTGATTGACGGCGCATCCGGACTGAGACAGTTTTTCCACATTACAATTCCGCTGGTCAGTCCGACGACGTTCTTTATCGTACAGACCAGAATCATCGCGGCGCTGCAGGTGTTCGATCTGATCTACATGATGATCGACAAGACAAACGTGGCACTCAAGCAGACACAATCCGTCGTATATGTCTTCTACCAATACGTGTTTACTTATGACAATAAGGGATATGGTTCAACCATGATTGTGCTGCTGCTGATTTTCATCATGGCGATTACAGTTGTTCTGCAGCGCGCGGAAAAACGATTCGTATTTTACAATTGAGGAGGATGGTGAACATGGAAAGTGCAAGGACAAAAGACCGGATCACACGTGTCGTCATCCATATTTTTCTGATTGTCATGGCGGTCATTATGATCGTACCGTTCCTGTGGATGGCGCTGACGGCATTTAAAACTGTACAGGAATCGACTTCAATCAATCCGTTTGTCATATTCCCTTCCAGCTGGAAGTTTGACAACTTTGCGTATGTGTGGGAAAACTACAATTTTCTCGTACTGTATAAGAATACACTGCTGATGATTTTTTTCCGTGTTGTGTGCGCGGTACTGACGGCCACAATGGCCGGATACGCATTCGGACGGCTGAAATTTCCGGGAAAAAACTTGCTGTTCAGCCTGGTGCTGCTGCAGATGATGGTGCCGCCGCAGATTTTCCTGCTGCCGCAGTACCTGATGGTTTCAAATATGAAGATGCTGAATACGGAATTTGCACTGGTCTTTCCGGGTCTGGTTACAGCATTCGGCACGTATCTTCTGAAAACATCCTATCAGGCACTGCCAAAAGATCTGGAGGAAGCAGCGGCCATAGACGGATGCAATATCGGGCAGCGGTTCCTCTTTGTCATGGCGCCGCTTGCACGCTCCGGCATGGTTTCGCTGGGAATCTTTACAGCGGTTATCGCATTTAAAGAACTGATGTGGCCGATGATCGCGGCAACCAACACGGCGAACACATCGCTGTCGGCTGCGCTGGCAAAAATGCAGGGCCAGTTCAGTACAAATTACCCACAGCTGATGGCGGCAGCGCTATTTGCAATTCTTCCGATGATTGTGATCTATCTGATTTTCCAGAAACAGTTTGTGGAAGGTATTGCGACATCCGGCGGTAAATTGTAAATCCTGTTTCTTAGCGATAATACAGGATTTGCGCAGCTCGCGCGCGATCGGAGATCGCGGTTGAATATGAGAGAAATGCCGTTAAACGGGAGGAATTACCATGTTATTTTCGGGGTTTATGAATCCGGACAGCAGGTTCGGAAGAGTATGCGGCTTCCTCGCAAATTTAATAATTGTAAATCTTTGCTTTTTGCTTACACTGGTGCCGGTCATTACGGCCGGCGCCGGTATCGCTGCTATGTACTATGCGGTGATGAAGCTGATGAGACAGCGTGAAATCCGTCCGGCATCAGATTTCTGGAAGGGGTTTCGCGATAACTTTAAACGTGCGACACCGGTGTGGATCGTTCTGTTATGTCTGGCGGTGATTCTGATTATGGATTTCCGCATTGCGGCTTTTATGGGTGTCTGGGCACACGGAATGTGGATCGGACTTGCAGGCACGGCACTGGTTATTTTATTAACAGCAATGTATCTGTTTCCGGTTATGGCGTGTTTTTACGGGACACTTAAGGAACAGATCCGAAACAGCTTTTTGTTTATCGGGAAAAATATTTTGACTGCAGCTGCCGTTTTCTGTATCAATGTGATTCCTATGTATCTCACGTACCGTTATGCGGCATATCTTCCGCTGTTTGCATTTCTCTGGTGTATGTGCGGTTTCTCACTGACGGCGTTTCTGAATGCACGTTTGCTTCTGGGGATTTTTATTCCTTATCTGAAGCCGGCTGCACCTGCGGGGAGTGTTGCTGCAGAAGAGGAAAAAGATGAGCAGGCATGGGAAGCAGAGATGAAGTATCTGCAGTAGACAGCCTGTCGGAGGTTCTATGACCATACAATATGATCAGGTGACACGGACGTTTCACCTGAAAAATCAATCGATCAGCTATATTATGAAAATACTGCCGGACGGTCAGATCGGTCAGCTGTATTTCGGAGAAAGTGTGCGCAGGGAAGGAGGGTATGATCACCTTCTGGAACCTGCTTATCGTCCGATGTCTTCCTATGTTTTTGAGGGAGACCGCAGCTTTTCACTGGAACATGTCCGTCAGGAGTACCCGGTATACGGGACGGGTGATTACCGGCATCCCGCAATTGTCATATGTGAAAAAAACGGGAGCAGAATTTCTGAATTTCAATATGTGCGGCATGAGATCACAGACGGAAAACCGGGTCTGGAGGGCCTGCCGGCGATCTACTGCGATCACGATTCAGAAGCGCAGACGCTGCAGCTTGTTCTGCAGGACAGTGTATCCGGTGTCGAGATTGTGTTATGTTATACGATCTTTGAAGCTGAACCGGCGATCGCAAGGTCCGTAAAGATTCGGAACGGCGGCAGTTCGGCAGTCAGCGTTGAGCAGGCAATGAGCCTGTGCCTGGATCTTCCGGATGCCGGATACGAATGGGTTCAGCTCTCGGGTGCCTGGGGAAGAGAGCGCCATATTTACAGACGGAAACTGTGCCAGGGAATTCAAAGCGTCGAAAGTACGCGCGGGAATTCTTCGCATATGCACAATCCGTTCGTTGCTTTAAAAAGACCTGAAACCACGGAATTTTCGGGAGAGGTAATCGGATTCAGTCTTATTTATTCCGGAAATTTTCTCGCACAGGCAGAAGTGGATACCTATGATGTTACGCGGATGATGATCGGAATCAATCCATTTGGATTTTCCTGGAAGCTGGAACCGCAGGAGACGCTGCAGCTGCCTGAGGCAGTTATGGTGTTCTCACGGGACGGCCTTAACGGTATGAGTCAGGTTTATCACAAACTGTTCCGGGATCGTCTTGTGCGCGGGTGCTGGCGCAATCGTGTAAGACCCATTCTGATTAACAGCTGGGAGTCCATGGGGTACAACCTCAGCGAGGAAAAACTGCTGGCATTTGCCCGGAAGGCAAAGGACTGCGGAATCGAGATGCTGGTGCTGGATGACGGATGGTTCGGAAACCGGACCAGTGACAAAGTGGGGCTGGGCGACTGGGATGAAGTGCGTTCCTGCTTTCCTTCCGGGATTTCAGGGCTTGCTGAAAAAATAAAGAAGACCGGACTGCAGTTTGGAATCTGGATTGAGCCGGAAATGGTCAACAGAGATTCGAACCTGTACAGAAAGCATCCCGACTGGCTGCTGCAGGCACCTGGCAGACGTCTTTCGCATGGCCGGAACGAACTGGTTCTGGATTTCACAAGGAAAGATGTTGTGGATTATCTGTATGATGTGCTGAAACAGTTAATCGAACATGCGGATATTTCCTACATCAAGTGGGATATGAACCGCAGCATTACCGGGGCGTACGCCTGCTTGCTGGAAGCGAGCCGGCAGGGAGAGGTGTTTCACAGGTATATATTGGGCGTATATGAGCTATATGAACGTCTGATCCGTACATTCCCCGGGATTCTGTTTGAATCCTGTGCGTCAGGCGGCGGCAGATTTGATCCCGGAATGCTTTACTATGCGCCGCAGTGCTGGCTGAGTGACGATACAGATGCAATTGAGCGCATTTATATGCAGTACGGGACGTCGCTCTGTTATCCGGTCAGCAGCTTCGGAACGCATGTTTCGGCATCACCGAATCAGCAGGTATACCGGAGTACTTCGCTGCGTACACGTGCAAATGTCGCATACTTCGGAACATTTGGCTATGAACTGGATCTGGGAGAATTGACAGAGGATGAGATCTGTCAGATCCGTGGCCAGGTGACCCTGATGAAACAATACCGTGCTTTGTTTCAGTTTGGCACATTTTACAGACTGATCAGTCCGTTTGAGAACAGGCAGTTTGCCGCATGGATGACGGTAAGCGCTGACAGAAAGACGGCAATCGTCGGCTGGTATAAAATCATGAATGAAGTAAATGGTCCGTTTCACCGTGTCAGGCTGCAGGGACTTAATCCGGCGGAAAATTATAAGATCTCTGTCATCGGGGCATGCGGTGAAATCAAACCGCTGAAGAGTTTTAGTGCAGATGTACCGGAACAGGAAGCGGACAGCATTGAAGTTCTCGAGAACAATTGTAAAAAAGAGAGTGTATACGGCGGTGACGAACTGATGAAGATCGGCCTGGTGACGACAGACAGCGCCGCAGGTGAACTGCGGAATGGAGTAAAACCGTCTTGTGATTTTGATTCGCAGTTGTATCTGATTCAGACTGCAGAAAGAATGTAAAACTGGTTTGTACGGGCAGCAGAAAGGGAAAAAAATGTCAGAAGTTTTGATTAAAGATATGAAAAAGGTTTACGACAATAAGGTTACGGCAGTACATGATTTCAATCTCCATATAAAAGATAAGGAGTTTATTGTGCTGGTCGGACCGTCGGGCTGTGGAAAGTCTACATCGCTGCGCATGGTAGCAGGGCTGGAGGACATTTCTGCCGGAGAACTGTATATCGACGGAAAACTGGTCAATGATATCGCGGCAAAGGACCGTGACATCGCGATGGTGTTCCAGAACTATGCATTGTATCCACATATGTCGGTTTATGATAATATGGCGTTCGCGCTGAAACTCAAGAAGACGCCGAAAAGCGAAATTGACAAAAAAGTCCGTGAAGTTGCGGAAATTCTGGATATTACACAGTATCTGGAGCGTAAGCCGAAGGCGCTCTCCGGCGGCCAGCGTCAGCGTGTCGCGATCGGCCGGGCAATGGTTCGTGACCCGAAAGTATTCCTGATGGATGAGCCGCTGTCAAATCTGGACGCGAAGCTGCGCAACCAGATGCGTGCGGAGATTATCAAGCTGCGCAAGCGTATCAATACAACCTTTATGTATGTAACGCATGATCAGACGGAAGCGATGACGCTCGGCGACCGTATTGTCATTATGAAAGACGGGTATGTAAACCAGATCGGGACGCCGCAGGATCTGTTTGACCGTCCTGTTAACCTGTTTGTTGCCGGATTTATCGGCATGCCGGTTATGAATTTCTTTGACAATTGTTCGCTTACCGTGAAAGACGGCAAGTATTATGCGAATATAAAGGGTGTGGAATATCTGCTCAGTGATTTCCAGCAAAAAGCGCTCAGGCAAAATCAGCAGAAGCCATGCGAGATGATCTGCGGTATCCGTCCGCAGCATATCCGCATCGGAGAAGGTGAGCTGAAGGGAGAAATAGAAGTATCCGAGATGCTCGGTTCAGAGGTTGATCTGCATGTGAACTGCGGCGGAGATGATGTCGTAATGGTTCTGCAGACAGCAGATCTGGAAATGGATGTTTCCACGGGCAATGAAGTGAATTTTACAGCGCAGCCGAGATTGATCCAGCTGTTTGATAAAGAATCCGGCAACAATCTGATCTGGTATGATGCAGAATCTGTGGCTGCACATTCACCGAAGTGCAGGGATTACGATTTCTAAGATTGCGATTTTATAAATAATGGGGGCTGTCGCGTTAAGCACCTTCATGCATAAATATACATCACCGGGACCGCTCCCGCTCCGGTCCTCGTGCAACGGTACTAAACTCGCACTGCTGTGCTCGTTAAGGAGCGGCACTGCGGATGTCCCTTTGATGTACATTATGCATTGGATGCTTAGTGCGGCAGCCCCCTTTTTCAGGAGATGAATGGAAAATTATTATAAAAACGCCGTAAAACGCGGACAGAAATACAACCGGCAGCGTCTGGCAAAGGGTGCATACCCGAATCTTCCTGTGCTGGATGAGATTCTTCCGGAGAATAAACAGATGACGGGCAGGGATCTCGGACTGGTACAGATTCCGTCTGAATGGATTGTCGGAACGGTTTCTTCTGCGCGGGCGGTTTCGTTTGCGGGCAATTTTATGCCTGCGGCGGATGAGAAGTCCGAGTTTGCCATGAAGTGGAAACGCCTGTGTGCCAGTCATCTGGAGGAGGGAATCCGGGAGCCGGTCCGTGTCTGTGAGTACATGAATCGTTTTTATGTACTGGAGGGCAATAAGCGCGTCAGTGTTCTCAAATATTTTGAGGCGCCGGTGGTTTCCGGTTATGTCAGACGAATCCTGCCGGACCGTGACGGGGATGAAGCGGCGGAGCGCTATTATGAACTGATCGATTTTCAGGCGCGCTCCGGGATCAACTTTATCGAGTTTTCCAGACGCGGTTCCTGCAGGCAGCTGCAAAATGCTGTGGGTAAGCTTGAGGATGCCATCTGGACGGACGAAGAGGTCCGGAAATTCAGCGCCGCATATTATACATTCCGGAAGGTATATCTGGCGTGCGGCGGTGACAGGCTGACATCTACAACCGGAGATGCTTTTCTGGCATTCATCCGGATTTATGGATATGACATCCTCTGGAGAAGCGGGGAGAGTCAGATCAGAAAAATCCTCACAAAAGCATGGGGAGAGATTGCGATCCAGCAGGAAGAAAGCATGATTGAGATCCGGACGGAACCGGAAGCAGACGGGAAAGGCCTTCTGCAGCGTGTAATTGGTACTCCGCGGAAAAAAGTAGCCTTTCTGTATGATGAAGAACCGGTTTCTTCAAGCTGGAGTTATTACCATGAGCTTGGAAGAAGACATGCACAGAATGTCTTTTCTGAAAAAATCAGTACAAAGGCATATATTCTGGAGCGGGATGAAGCCATTGACGGCATGATGGAGCAGATGATCCGGGACGGTGCGGATGTGATCTTTACGGCATTTCCGCGTCTGCTGCCCGGAATTGTGAAGGCTGCACTGGAGCACCCGGAAATTGACGTGCTGAACTGTTCGCTGAATGAGTCCCACCGCAGTATAAGAACGTATTATCCGCGGATGTATGAGGCAAAGTTTGTTTCAGGCGCAATCGCAGGTTCACTTTGCCGCAGTCATAAACTGGGATACATCTGCAAGTATCCGGTCTATGGGGCGATTGCCGAGATCAATGCGTTTGCGAGAGGTGCACAGCTTACGGATCCGGATGCAGAAGTATATCTGGAATGGTCGTCCGTCGGCGGAATGGACGCAGCTGAGAACCGTCTGCTGGAAAAAGGAGCAGAACTGGTTTCGTTCCGTGAATTTGCTGCTTCAGAAGGGAAGAAACGCTATCTGCATGGCCTGAAGTGGATGCAGGACGACAGGTCTTCGCCGCTGGTGCTTCCGGTCTGGAACTGGGGCGTCTATTATGAGCGGATTCTGCGTGCTGTTCTGAATGGAACATTCCGCACGGAGGAGGGAAGAAATCCCCGCTCTTTAAATTATTACTGGGGTATGTCCGCCGGCGTAGTGGATATGATTTATGCGGACCGGCTTCCTGACAGTGCGAGATATCTGGGGGATGTGCTGTGCCGTGCAATCCGGGACGGGAGCTGCCAGCCGTTTTACCGGATTGAAAGGGCAGCCGGAAGAATTGTGATTCCGGAAGAAGGCGGACAGCAGATCAGCATGGAGGATATTATCCGGATGGACTATCTGGAAGACAATGTACAGGGCGAAATTCCGGCTTACGAGGAACTCGAAGAGAAGGCGAAGATTCTGGTGAATCATCAGGGTGTGGAACTGCCGAAGAAAGAAGCAGACCGATGAAGATATTAGTCGTAGCGGATGAAGAATCCAGATATTATTACGATCACTATCAGCCGGGAAGGCTGGACGGGGTTGATCTGATTGTATCCTGCGGGGATCTGCACCGCTCCTATCTGGAGTTTCTGGTTACGCTTGGAAACTGCCCGCTGCTTTATGTCCGCGGGAATCACGATGATGCCTTTGCCGAACAGCCGCCGGAAGGCTGTACCTGTATTGACGGCGATGTATTTGTATATCAGGGAATCCGGTTTGCCGGCCTCGGCGGATCAAACCGGTACCGGCCGGACGGCGTCAATATGTACACAGAGCGGCAGATGCGTTGGAGATGTCTGAAACTCCGGCGGAAACTCTGGAAATATGGCGGAGTTGACGTGCTGGTGACGCATGCACCTGCATTTGGGCAGGGGGATCTCGACACGATTCCGCACAGAGGATTCCGCTGTTTTCTGAAACTGATGGAAAAATACAGACCCCGCTACATGCTGCACGGGCATGTGCACCGCAATTACGGGTTCAAAATACCGGTAACCAGAAAATACATGGATACGACGATTGTCAACGCGTGTGGGGCATATCTGCTGGAAGTGCAGTCCGGCAAACCATGAACAATGCACAGAGGGTTAAAATATGAGCGATAGAAGAATTGAAAATCTGATTGATTATGGAATCAGGAAAAACCTGCTGGAAGAAGCAGACAGGATCTGGGCGTACAACCAGATTCTTATGATTCTGCATGCAGACAGTGACGAGGCACTTACAGCGGCGGATTGTTCCGATGCATCCGATCAGGCAGCACATCCGGCTGCTGTCAGCGACCGTTTGGATTCTGAACGAATTGATGGGGATCCGGAGGAGATCGCAGTGATTCTGGACCGGCTCTGTGCACTGGCACGCAAAACCGGAGCACTGACCGATGACGGTGTGGTCAGCCATGACCTGTTTGACACGAAGCTGATGGGCGTGCTGACGCCGCGTCCGTCACAGATCCGGTCGGAGTTTTCTCTCCGGTATGACATTTCTCCGGAGAATGCCACAAGCTGGTTTTATGATTTCTCAGGAAATACCAACTATATCCGGCGGGACCGGATCAGAAAAGATGTGAAATGGGTGACCAGTACAGAGTACGGCGATCTGGATATCACCATCAATCTGTCCAAGCCGGAAAAAGATCCCAAAGCGATCGCGGCCGCGAGGAATATGCCGCAGTCAGCGTATCCAAAGTGTCAGCTGTGTGCGGAAAATGAAGGATATGCCGGCAGGGTGAATCACCCGGCGAGGGAAAATCACAGGATTATTCCGGTTACCATTAATGGAAGTGACTGGTATTTTCAGTACTCGCCTTATGTCTATTATAATGAGCACTGTATTGTATTTAACAGTCATCATGTGCCGATGCGGATTGATGCGGCAGCGTTCCGGAAACTGCTGGATTTTGTGAAGCAGTTCCCGCATTATTTTGTGGGATCCAATGCGGATCTGCCGATTGTCGGCGGATCAATCCTTTCACATGATCATTTCCAGGGCGGGCATTATACATTTGCCATGGAAAAGGCATTTGTGGAGACACCGCTTGTCTGCAGCGGATACCCGGAGGTGGAGGCCGGCATCGTGAAGTGGCCGCTCTCCGTCATCCGGCTGCGGTCACTGGATGATACGGCACTGGTCAATCTGGCAGATGAAATTCTGACTTACTGGCGCGGTTATTCCGATCCGGAAGCATTTATTTTTGCAGAGACAGGCGGCGTGCCGCACAATACGATTACGCCGATCGCACGTCGAAGGGGCGCGGTGTATGAGCTGGATCTCGTGCTGCGCAACAATATCACGACAGAGGAACATCCGCTGGGCGTGTATCATCCGCATGCAGAGCTGCATCACATCAAGAAAGAAAACATCGGCCTGATTGAGGTGATGGGTCTTGCTGTTCTGCCGGCGCGTCTGAAGGAAGAAATGAGTCTTCTGGCGGATGCACTGGTTTCCGGTGCGAATATCCGCAGCGATGCGCGGATTGCCGCACATGCAGACTGGGCGGAGGCATTGCAGAAGCAGTACCGGTTTGACAAAGAAAATGCAGATATGATATTAAGAGATGAGATCGGCAAAGTGTTTATGCAGGTTTTGGAGGATGCCGGCGTGTACAAGCGCACCCCTGAGGGAAAAGCGGCGTTCCTGCGGTTCTGCAGGCAGGCGGGATTGGTTCTGTGAAAAACTGCTTTACTGCTTTTAAAATGTGACGGGCGAACAGACATCGCACAGCCCGTGCGGGGTCGGAGATCGATATTTATATTTAAAATAACTGGAGGGGACTATGGGAACAGAGAAGCTGCGGAAGCAGTTGGAGAGCGGCGCACTGGACGGGCGTCTGCAGGAAATTTATCTGACGGAGGACCCGGCCGAGCAGCGTGCGCGCGCCGGAAAAGTGCTGGATATGTATGACGCGCGGTTTGCGGCAGAAGCGGGGGCAGATATTGAAATGTCCGGATCGGTCGGTGTGCCGTCCGGTTCTGCCGGCACGGAGGCCGGCGGGAAAGCTGCGCAGGACAATGCACCGGCCTGCGGACCGGTTGAATTGTTCAGCGCGCCGGGCCGCACGGAACTCGGCGGCAACCACACGGATCACCAGCGCGGCTGTGTCCTTGCGGCCAGTGTCAGTCTGGATCTGATGGCAGCAGCGGCACCGAATGGAACCAGTATGGTTGTACTGGAATCAGAAGGTTATGAAGTGCTGCGTGTTGATGTCTCTGATGAAACAGTACACCCGGAGGAAGTCAATCAGACAGCATCGCTGATTCGCGGCATCGCGGCGGCAATCCGGCAGCGCGGCTATCAGCCGGAAGGCTTCAATGCGTGTGTCACCTCAGATGTGCCGGGCGGCTCAGGCCTGTCATCATCGGCGGCATTTGAGACGCTGATTGGGGTGATCTTCAACCACATGTTCTGCGGCGATGCGCTGGATGCAGTTGAAATTGCAAAGATCGGACAGTATGCAGAAAATGTGTATTTCGGAAAACCCTGCGGGCTTATGGATCAGATGGCATGTTCGGTCGGCGGCGCCATTGCCATTGATTTTGAAAAGCAGGAGGAGCCGCAGATCACAAAAATTCCGTTTTCCTTTGCGGACAGCGGCTATCAGCTCTGTATCATTAACTCCGGTGCGGACCATGCGGATCTGACCGAAGATTATGCTGCAGTTCCGGCTGAGATGAAGTCCGTTGCGCAGTATTTCGGGAAAGAGGTACTACGCGAAGTGCCGGAAGAACAGTTCCACGGCAGTATTGCATCGCTCCGGAAGGCATGCGGTGACCGCGCAGTCCTGCGCGCGGCACATTTCTACAGAGAGAACGACCGGGTGGAAGCTGAGAGTGCGGCACTTCGGGCGGGTGATTTTCAGGCGTATCTGCGTACTGCAAAAGAATCAGGATATTCTTCCTTCATGTATTTGCAGAATGTCTACAGCAGCCGCTTCCCGGAGCAGCAGGCCGTGGCAGTCGCACTGATGACGGCGGAACACATCCTCGGCGGGGAAGGTGCCTGCCGCGTACATGGCGGCGGTTTCGCCGGAACGATCCAGGCATTTGTTCCGGCAGATCAGGTGGAAGCATTCCGGCACGAAATGGAACGTGTGCTCGGCAAGGGGTGTTGCAACGTGCTGCAGATCCGGCCGTACGGCGGGATTGTGATTGCTTAGGTAAAGAGATTAAGATTAATGGCAGGCAGATTGAAATGTCCGACAGACGGGATTTCTAAAGATTCTAAAAAGTTCTAAGAAATCTAAAATGTTCTAAAATTGCAAAAAAGTTCTAAAAGTGATATCCTGATAACAGGAAAGATATGGATATAAAGGAGGAATGTCATATGAATCCTTTCACACCAACTTTTGGAATGGTGCCGCCATATCTGGCAGGCAGACAATCATTGATAACATCAATGAGGCGGGCATTTCAGAATGGACCCGGAGATCCGAATTTGTCAAGCGTTCTGGTCGGTCCGCGCGGATCCGGAAAAACAGCATTGCTGTCCTGCATTGGGGATGAGGCAATGAAGGAGGGCTGGCTTGTAGCGGATACAGTTGCGGCAGATAACATGCTTGATGATATTTTGCAGAGAACGCAGGTAGTAGGCAGAGAATTGCTGAAAAATAATGAAAAGAAGCAGCTGACAGGTATCGGAGTCGGACAGATGGTCAGCCTGACATGGGAATCTGACCAGGCGGAAACGAAGAACTGGCGCACCAAAATGAGTGCGCTGCTGAATGAATTAAATAAAACGCAGACAGGATTGCTGATTACAGTTGATGAAGTACGTGCGGATATTCCGGAAATGATACAGCTGGCTTCTATGTATCAGCTGTTTATCAGGGAGCATGCAAAAATAGCACTGGTAATGGCTGGCCTCCCTGTGAATATCAACCAGCTGATCAGTCATAAGGAAGTATCATTTCTCAGAAGAGCAAGACAGCATTATGTTGGAAGAATTGCGGACAGAGATATTCGAAGTGCCTTCAGAAAAACCATTGAATCGGCAGGTAAGAGAATCGAAGATGATGCATTAAGTCTGGCCGTTGAGGCGGCCGGAGGATTTGCCTATATGATGCAGCTTGTAGGGTATGCTGTCTGGGAAGAAAGCGGAGAGAAAGAACTGATTGATACCCCCGCAGCAAAGCAGGGGATTGAAGAGGCAAAAGAAGATTTTAAACGCGGCGTTCTGGACAGTACATGGCGAGAATTGTCTAAAGGCGACAAAAAAATTCTGGAAGCAATGTTGAAGGATCAGGAGTACAGTACTGTTACAGACATTGCAAAGCGGATTGGAAAAACGCCCGGTTATGTATCTACTTACAAAACAAGACTGCTTATGGCCGGCGTGATCGAGGAACTGGAGGGTGCTGTATTTACAATTGCAATTCCTTCTTTCAGAGAATACATCAAAAACCAGAGTCTCTGAGCAAATCTGCCGGAGCGATCTTGAATCTGATACGAAAATAAATGAATAAAACCAGCAGGAAGGAAATGAGTGATGAGAATTTTAGTGACAGGCGGCGCCGGCTACATCGGCAGCCATACATGCGTGGAACTGTTGAATGAAGGACATGAGGTGATCATTCTGGATAACCTGTACAACTCCAGCCGGAAGGCAGTGGACAGGATCGAAGAGATCACCGGGAAAAAAGTAACCTTCTACGAGGCGGATATCCGGGATCGGGCCGGTATTCAGGCAGTGTTTGATCAGGAACAGATTGACGCGGTGATTCATTTCGCAGGCCTGAAGGCTGTCGGTGAATCGGTTGCGAAGCCGATTGAATATTATGAGAATAACATCGGCGGGACGCTGACACTTTGTGATGAGATGCGGAAGCACGGCGTGAAGAATATCATTTTCAGTTCTTCCGCGACGGTCTACGGCGATCCGGCGGAGATTCCGATTACCGAGAGCTGCCCGAAGGGTGTCTGCACCAATCCGTACGGCTGGACGAAATCCATGCTGGAGCAGATCCTGACAGATATTCACACCTCTGATAACGAGTGGAATGTCGTGCTGCTACGCTACTTTAATCCGATCGGCGCGCATAAGAGCGGCATGATCGGCGAGGATCCGAAGGGAATTCCGAACAATCTGCTGCCGTACGTCGCGCAGGTGGCGATCGGCAAACTGCCGCAGATTGGCGTTTTCGGAAATGACTATGACACACCGGACGGCACTGGCGTGCGTGACTACATCCATGTCGTGGATCTGGCGCGCGGACATGTCAAGGCACTGGCGAAACTGACGGCAGGAAGCGGCGTCAATGTATACAATCTCGGTACAGGCAACGGCTACAGCGTACTGGATGTCATCCATGCATTCGAAAAGGCGTGCGGTCATGAGCTGAAATATGAAATCAAGCCGCGCCGACCCGGCGATATCGCGGCATGCTATGCAAAATGCGACAAGGCGAAAGAGGAACTCGGCTGGGAGGCGGAATTCGGCATTGAGGAAATGTGTGCGGATTCCTGGCGCTGGCAGAGCCAGAACCCGAACGGGTATGCGGATTAATATGGAGGAGACAGGGGACAGTTCTCTGTCTCCTTTTATGTTGACATGATATTAAAAAGCTGTTAGCATATGGATATACAAAGTAAATACAATAGAGATATAGAAAGAGGAATTTGAATGACTGCGCAGATTACAAGATGGGGTAATAGTCAGGGAGTCCGGCTTTCAAAAAAAGTATTAGAACTGGCAGGCATGCAGATGAATGAAGAGGTTGATGTGTTAGTTGAAAACGGAAGAATTATGCTGGAAAAAATACATCGTCATCAGACGCTTGAAGAAAGGGCGGCAGCCTATGGAGGAAAGCTCGGACCTTATGAGGAATATGACTGGGGAGAACCGGTCGGCCGCGAGGTATGGTGAATGGTCAGTTCAGTGAAACAGGGAGATATCATTGAACTTAGCAGAGAGGAGTTTCCGGCTCTTGTATTAAGCAAAGATTTTTTTAACGAGTCGGGACTGGCGATTGTCTGCCCTGTAGTACAGAAAGCCGGAAGAGATGCACTTCACGTACTGGTTGAAACAGATCAGACTGTCGGGATCGCTCTGTGCGAACAGTTGAAAACGATGGATTTGCATAAGCGATATTATAGAACGATCGGACGGATATCATTTTCCAGTATACAGGAAATCACCGATATTGTTCAAAGTATCTTCGATTATTATCCATAAAGTTTATAATTGAATTCGGAAAGTGAGACAAACAAAATGATTCAGGACATTGCCCCCAATGTATTTCACAATGAATTTCATGACCGCCAGCCGCAGGCGCACGAACATGTGCTGGTCTACGACGGCGGACAGGCACTGACGGGATATGATGAAGACGGCAGGCTGATCTTCCCTACAGTTGATGATTTCAACGGTGTGGAGATCAAATACACGTATCTGTTTTCAGTCGACAATCTGGAGTATTTTCTGGGCGAACTGCAGGAAAACTTTACGCCGGAAGGATTTTCCTATGAACCGGTGGATCACTTCCGGATGGTACGGCCGCTGAACCGCGCATTTGCCGGGATTACCGGACACTCGCTTTACGACTGGTATGAGGGACATACCTTCTGCGGCAAGTGCGGGACGCCAACCATAAAAGACCACAAAGAGCGCATGATCAAGTGCCCGAAATGTGGTCTGATGAATTATCCGCGGATCAGTCCGGGCGTCATCATCGCTGTCATTCACAACGGAAAGCTGCTGATGAGTAAGTATGCAGGCCGCGGCTATACCCGGTTTGCGCTGCTCGCCGGATTTACCGAGATTGGAGAAACTGTCGAGGAGACGGTTCACCGGGAAGTGATGGAGGAGGTCGGCATCAAAGTAAAGAATCTACGCTTCTACAAAAGTCAGCCGTGGCCGTTTTCCAATTCGCTGCTGATGGGATTTTTCTGCGATCTGGACGGGGACGATGAGGACCTGACGCTGGATCACGAGGAGCTCGCGATGGCAGACTGGTTTTCACCAGAGGAAGTGCCGGAGGACGACGGGATCTCGCTGACGCGGGAGATGATGCGGATGTTTAAGGAAGGTAATTATCCTCGTTGAAAAGAGGAGATAAGATCAGGATGCATATTCCACGCAGCTCAGATGGAATTCGCTGCTTTGGAATTTGCATCCTGCTGTAGTCGCTTTTTGAAAAGGAGACAAAATACAGTCCCTGCATGAAATGAAAGACTGACTATTAAAAGTCAAGTCGAAAACAAATTAAATCGGTAAGAACTCGCTAGCGAGTTCTTCGTAAGTCAGCACCTTGAAAACTGCATGACAAACAGAGCATCCGAAAAGATGCTCTGGGAACGAGACATCGGACTACCATTAATAGGCTCTTGAAACGTATGTTTCCCCGGTCGTCTCCAGATGATAGATCAGGCGAACGAGTTTCTTCGCTGCATGCGAAACTGCAACGTTATAATGCTTTCCTTCTGTTCTCTTTTTCTCCAGATAGGCACGAAATGTTGGATCCCAGACACAGACATACATTGTTGCATTAAACAACGCATAACGAAGGTATCGGGAACCGCGTTTTTCCATTTTTGCGTGCGAAGATATCAACTGCCCTGATTGATAAGTCGTCGGGGAAAGTCCTGCATATGCCAAAAGCTTATCCGGAGAGGCAAACCTGTGGAAATCGCCAACTTCTGCAACAATGACAGCAGCCATG
>JAFUCM010000018.1 GCA_017459675.1 Eubacterium sp. | reverse complement strand
TTTGTCGGGGCGATTGTTTTTAAATACGCGTCCGTTCGCAGGATACAATTTCCACGCAGCTCAGATGGAATTCGCTGCTTAGGAAATGTATCCTGCTCCGGACGCTTACTGTATCGCACGCGAACCCGACAAACCCCAATTTGCGTGGTGATGAACTATGAAGAAGCACAGGCCGCAACTGAATAAAGAACGCCTGACACGCGTCTGCAACAGATTCGCGGTTCCGCTGCAGTTTCTGGCATCCTGCCTCGTATACTTTGCAATGGAGTGGATGTCCCGTCATTCGGCGGAGGAAGCATGGCAGTATATGACAGGAAAACCGCTGGTTTTCCTGTTTAACGCCATGATTATATTTGCGACAACAACCATTGTCTTTCTGTTCCGGCGGCGTATTTTCGTGCGCACGCTGATCTATACCTTCTGGCTGCTGATGGGTGCGATTAACGGCGTGATTCTCGGAAGCCGTGTAACGCCTTTCACCGGACCGGATCTGAAGCTGATTTCGGATGCTTCTAAAATTGCGAAAAATTATATTACGCCGTTTGTACTGATCGGCGCAGTTGTTCTGGTGGCGGCGGTTTTTGCTGTTCTGATTATTTTGTTCCGGAAAGCGCCGCGCCGTACTGAAAAGCCACGCATCTGGCGGAATCTGATCCTCTGTGCAGCGGCATTTGCCGCAGTGTTTGCAGTCGGTCAGATTGAGCTGAACGCGCGGCTTATTTCCAATTATTTCGGAAATATTGCATTTGCCTACAAGGATTATGGCTATCCATACTGTTTTCTGGTTACTTTGTTTGACACAGGCATCAGCCAGCCGAAGGGGTATTCTGAAAAAATGCTGTCCCGTATCGAGGCGGATGTTGACAGACGGCTGGAAGAATCAGATGAGAAGGCGGCAGAATCCGATGCAGGCCAGGCGCTCGCAGATAGAGGCCAGGCGCCCGCAGATGCAGGCCAGGCGTCTGCCGGGACCGGCGGATTTGAAGCGGCCGATCCAGCGCAGCCCAATATTGTGTTCCTCCAGCTGGAATCCTTTATGGACCCGGAGCTGGTGGAATTTCTACATCTTTCGGAGGATCCGATCCCGTACTACCGGCAGCTGATGGAGAAGTACAGCTCCGGCTACCTGCGGGTTCCGGTGGTGGGTGCGGGAACCGTCAATACGGAATTCGAGTGTATTACCGGGATGAGTCTGCATTATTTCGGTGCCGGGGAGTACCCGTACAAGACCATTCTGCAGGAACAGCCCTGTGAGAGTATTCCGTATATTTTGCAGAAAAACGGTTATGCAACGCACGTGGTGCATAACAATGAGGCGAATTTTTATACCCGCAGAGACGTATTTGCAAATCTCGGATTTGAGACATTTACCTCAGAGGAATACATGCAAAATACGGCCAATGTGACGGAGACCGGCTGGGTGAAGGATGCTGTGCTGACCGAACAGATCGTGCAGTGTCTGGATGCCACAGAGGAGCCGGACTATATTTATACCATTTCTGTGCAGGGACACGGTGACTATCCGACGGATCCGGTCGTGGAGGATCCGCCGATTGCCGTAACGGGCGCAGAGGGAAGAGAACAGAACAATAATTCCTGGGAATATTACTGTAAGCAGATTCATGAAATGGATCAGTTTGTAAAGGATCTGACGGATACTCTGCAGCATTACCCGGAGCCGGTTGTGCTGGTCATGTACGGAGACCATCTGCCGACGATGGGGCTGACGACAAGAGATCTGTCCAACCGGTACCTGTTCCAGACCGAATATATTATCTGGGATAATTTCGGGATGAAGAAGCAGGACGACAATCTGTCCGCTTATCAGATCGGCGCGGAAGTGCTGAACCGCCTCGGCATTCATGACGGAGTGATTGTGCGGTATCATCAGGCACGGCGCAACACCAGGAATTATCAGAGTGATCTGGAGATGATCCAGTACGACATGCTGTATGGAGATCATTATGTATACGGCGGCACTGTGCCCTGGAAGACCCGTGCTGTGCAGATGGGAATTGCACCGGTTACGCTGGAGCGGGCGGAGGCGCTTCCCGGCGGTGCGTGGATGTTTTACGGAACCAATTTTACGGCCGCCAGCAAAGTTGAAATCGATGAGAAGCTGCTGGAGGAGACGGTGTATCTGAATGCCGGCCAGCTTTATCTGCCGCCGGCGGAGATCGCGCCGGAGGCCATGGTGTCCGTTGCGCAGAAGAGCAATTCCAGTCAGACGGCTGCCAGGGTGCTGACCAGAACAGAGCCGGTGCCGTTTGCAGATCTGACGGGGCGTTCTTGAAAACCGCTCTGCAGCACCTGCGTGAGCTGCGCAGCACGCGCGCCAAATCCCGCCGGGGCGGGATTTGAATCAGGGACAACAGGGGTAATCATTCATGAACTATGAGGAAGCCGTCGCATATATTGAATCCGTTCCGAAATTCACAAGCAAGACGGATCTGGAACATACCGCCCGGCTGCTTGCGGTTCTCGGGAATCCTCAGAACCGGATTCCGCATTTCATCCATGTGGCGGGCACCAACGGGAAAGGAAGTGTCTGTTCGTATCTGAACAGCGTCCTGATGACCGCCGGATACCGGTGTGGATTATTTACCTCGCCGCATCTGGTGCGGATCAATGAGCGCATGCAGATTGATGGCGTGCCGGTATCGGATGAGGCATTTCTGAACGTGTTCCGGCAGGTAATGGATGCCGCGGAAGTCTGCATGCAGCGTGGCGATGCGCATCCGACTTATTTTGAAATCCTGTTTCTGATGGCCATGTGTCTGTTTGCAGAGCATGCGGTAAGCTGGTGCATTCTTGAGACGGGAATGGGCGGCAGACTGGATCAGACGAATGTGATCAGGTCGCCGGAAATCACGGTAATCACCTCAGTCGGCATGGATCACATGCAGTATCTGGGAAATACGCTTGCCGCGATTGCAGGTGAGAAAGCCGGCATCATCAAGCCGGGCGTCCCGGTCATCTATGACGCGGACAGACCGGAAGTTTCGGAAGTGGTATGCGCGCGTGCCCGGGAAACGGGCAGTCCGGCGCTTCCGGTGACATCGCAGCAGTGCACACTGCAGCAAAGAGATGCGTCTGGAATTGTGTTCCGGTTCCGGCGGGACAGCAGGCAGCCGCCGGAAGAATACCGGATCAGCAGTATCGCGGAATATCAGATGAAAAATGCCGCGCTCGCCATAGAAACGGCGGCATATCTGCGGCAGCACAGCCGCAGCGGGAGCGGACAGCCGGTTCTGAAGCTGACAGATGAACAGCTCCGGACGGGGCTCTGGAAGGCTGTCTGGCCCTGCCGGATGGAGCGGGCCGCAGACGGTGTTTATCTGGACGGCGCGCACAACGCGGACGGGATCGCGGCATTTATCCAGACGGCAGCCGGATTCCGGGAGGCGGGCGCCGTCACGATCCTATTTTCGGCAGTATCTGATAAGGAATATCCGGAGATGATCCGGCAGATCGCAGAAGGGATCCGGCCGGATCATGTCGTAGTCACAGGCGTCGGCGGCAGCAGAAAGGTCTCACCGGAGGTACTGGCAGAGCAGTTTCGTGCCTGCGGCTGTCCGGATGTCGTCACGGCACCGGGAGCTTATGAGGCACTGCAGACAGCCTGTCAAAAACGCGGCAGCGGCACACTGTTCTGTGTGGGATCGCTCTACCTGGCGGGGGAACTGCGGGAGATCATTCACGCAGGCGGGGTGTCCCGCGTTTGAACACAGCGTGTGATTGAACAAATAACAGAGGGAATATTTATGATTAATTATGAGGAAGAATTGAAAAAATTCGAGCCCTGCCTGGATGTGGAAGAAGTCGAGGAGGCTGTTTACAGCAGGGATCTCACGGATATGCTTGATATTATCAGAGAGATGCAGAAGAATCAGAATCAGAAGGCGGAGTAAGCATGGACATTGAGAAAAAGGCGGTGCAGCTCTCCAATCTGCTGTACAACCGCGGACTGGATAAGGCGCAGATCCGCGATTTGTCAGGGGCAGTTGAGCTGCTGCGGCAAAGTCTTCAGTATAATAAAAATAATATCAATGCGCGCAATCTGCTCGGCCTGGTGTATTTTGAGACCGGGGAAGCAGTGGCGGCACTCTCGGAGTGGGTAATCAGCAAGAATCTGCAGCCGCAGGATAATATTGCGGCGCAGTATATTGACCGGCTGCAGTCCAATCAGGCAAAGCTGTCGATCATCAATCAGACCATCCGGGATTATAATATTGCGCTGGAAAACTGCAGGCGCGGCGATGAGGACATTGCCGCGATCAGCCTGAAAAAGGTAATTGCGCAGAATTCGCATTTTATCAAGGCCTACCATCTTCTCGCGCTGATCTATATCAAGATGGAGCGGTATACGCGCGCCAGAAAACTGCTGCGCAAGGCCATTAAGATCGATGCGACGAACGCGACGACACTCCGGTTTCTGAAAGAAATCGACGAGCAGACAGGCCAGTTTGCGCGGACAGAAGGACGCAAAAACCACGCGGACAGGAATGCGGACGACAGTGAGCGAATTGCCGCGGCACTGCCGTTTCGTGAACGTGCGCCGATTCACGGCCTGATCAACCTGCTGCTGGGCCTGGCGGTCGGCATCCTGACCATGTGGATTGTCGTTGTGCCGTCGATCCGTCAGTCGGCCAGCCGTGATGTGAATGAGCGCATGGTCGAATACAGCAATACCCTGGCGGTGCAGGAAAATCAGATTTCGGAGCTGCAAAGTCAGGTGGATGCGTCAAAAGATTCGGCGGATTCCGCGCAGAAGACCGTGGATGATGCAAAGAAGGCTTCCGAGGGAGCGGAAAAGCTGCTGCAGGCATATATTGCCTATCAGGATGGCCGCTATACCGATGCGGCAGGCCTGATCGCAGACGTGGACAGCAGTCTTCTCTCATCTGATGCCCGCAGCATCTATGAAAATATTTATAACGATACCAGTGAAATTGTCGTCGAACAGTATAAGACGAACGGAATGAATGCGTTTGACTATGAGAACTGGGACGAGGCGATTGAAAATCTGGAAAAGGCGATGGAGCTTGATCCGGAGAATTACACGGTACTGGATTATCTGGCGCTGTCATACCGGGCGAAAGGTGAAAACCAGAAAGCCATCGAAATATTCCAGCGGATTATCGAGCTGTTTCCGGATACCCGGCGCGCAGAGTCGGCAGAATACTATATTCAGGAGCTCGGCGGCGCGGATACCGGTGCGAATGGCGCAACTGCGGACGGCGCGGATAACAGTGTGAATGCCGCACCTGTGGACGGGGCGGCAGACGGCGGGGACACCGGTGCCGGCGCGGCAGAGCAGAGTGAAGAATATCAGGATGAGCAGTACCAGGAAGATGAATATCAGGATGAATACCAGGAAGATGCGTACTGGGATGAGACCGGAGATGAAGGCGGGGACTGGGAGTAAGACCGTATGAGTACAATCTACGAGATGCTGGAAGCATGCACAGGGAAAAATCAGGTATTTGAGCAGGAGCCCATGAGCCGTCACACGACATTCCGGATCGGCGGACCGGCCGACTGGTTTGTGGTGCCGCAGAATGCTGAGCAGCTGCAGGCTGTGGTGGAGGCATGCCGCAGCCGGGCGCTTCCGTTCTTTATTCTCGGAAACGGCAGTAATCTGCTTGTGAGTGACAGCGGTTACCGCGGCGCAGTGATACAGATTTTCAAAAATATGGAATCCTTTACAATTGAGGGAACAAGGCTGCGCGCCGGTGCCGGCGCACTGCTCTCAACACTTGCCGCCGCCGCGCGGGATGCGGGCCTTACCGGCATGGAATTTGCCTCCGGAATTCCCGGGACACTGGGCGGTGCCTTTACCATGAACGCCGGTGCCTACGGCGGTGAGATGAAGGATATTCTGCGCAGTGTTACCGTACTTGACACACAGAACAGAATCCGTCAGATCGACGTATCCGGGCTGGGGCTCGGCTACCGGACCAGCCGTGTCAAAACGGAAAACTGGATTGTAATCAGCGCGGAGCTGGAACTGACGCCCGGAGAGATCGAAAAGATTACTGCGCGCATGGAAGAACTGAAGGAAATGCGGACATCCAAACAGCCGCTGAATTATCCCAGCGCGGGCAGTACATTTAAGCGGCCGGAGGGATATTTTGCAGGCAAGCTGATTATGGATGCGGGCCTTGCCGGCGCATCGGTAAATGACGCGCAGATTTCTGAAAAACACTGCGGTTTTCTGATTAACAAAGGGAAGGCAACTGCGGCAGATGTCTGGGAACTGATGACGCGGGTCAGAAGAATCGTTCTGGAACAGTACGGGGTCAGCCTCGAGCCGGAAATTAAGCTGCTGGGTGAATTTCCGGAACTGGAGTGAGTATATGCATTGCAGAGAATGTGTAATCGTGACAGGCATGTCCGGCGCAGGGAAAAGCACTGCGCTGGATTTTTTCAGAGACAGCGGGTGGTTCTGTGCCGACAATATTCCGCCGCAGCTGATTGAACCGTGTATTCAGCTTGCGGAAGATGCGGGAGAACCGGCGGAACGTGCGGCCTACGGCATTGATATCCGGATCGGCAGTCTGATGCAGGGACTGGATCAGATGACAGAGGTGCTGCAGTCCAGAGGGATTCGTGTCCGGATCCTGTATCTGGACGCGGACACGAAGACATTGATCCGGCGCTGTAAGGAAACACGCCGTGCGCATCCGGTCGCAGGCGCAGGGCAGCTGGAAGACGGCATCCGGAAAGAGCGGGAACAGCTTTCCGAGCTGAAGATGCGGGCGGATCATGTAATTGACACGAGCCGGCTCCTGACGCGGGAGCTGCGCCAGATGCTCCGCGAAATTTTCTGCGAAGGCGCCGCTTTCTCCGGCATGAATGTCACAGTGCTTTCTTTTGGATTTAAACACGGAATCCCGCGGGACGCGGACCTGGTGTTTGATGTCAGATTTCTGCCGAATCCCTATTACGTGGATGAACTCCGCCCGCGCACGGGAAAGGATGCAGAAGTGCAGGCGTATGTGCTGGACAACGAAGCAGCCGCGGAGTTTCTGGAGCGGCTGACGGAGATGATTCGTTTCCTGCTTCCGCTTTATACCGCAGAAGGGAAAACGCAGCTGGTGATTGCAGTCGGATGTACCGGCGGCCGCCACAGATCTGTAGCAGTGGCGGAAGCGCTGTATGCAGCGCTGTGTGAGCGGGAGAAAGCCGGTGTCCGTCTGGAGCACAGGGATACAACGTTTGTCAGCAGGCTGTAATTTTCTGGTAAATGGCGATCTCTGATCGCGCGCGAGCTGCGCGGCGCACTTGTGCGGTCACGCAGGGGCGGATCTGAACGAACGATGCATTTTACCAGAGAGAAGGGAAGTATAATGTCATTTTCCGGAGAGATCAAAAAAGAACTGTGCCGGCAGACGGGCGGTGCACGTCACTGCCAGATCGCCGAGCAGAAAGCAATGCTGCTGTATTCGCGCAGCGGAACCGACGAGAACGGCGCGCATATCTTCCGGACGGAGAATCTGGAGATTGCACAGAAGTACTGTCTGCTGCTGAAAAAGTTGTTCGGTCTGCAGGTTGTCCGGCAGGAGGGAATTTCTGCGGAAGCCGCCGGGCAGATGACGGAAGCCACGGGGCAGATGCCGGAAGCCGTCGGGCAGATACCGGAAGCAGGACATTCCCGGCAGGAGCCGGCGGCGGAACTGCTTGAGGACAGAAGCCGGCGCGGAAGACCCTCCTGGTGTGTAACCGTGCGGGATGCCGGGGCAGTCGCCCGCATTACAGACACGGTAGAACATGCGATTGTGCGCAAGGACTGCTGCAGACGGGCATTCCTGCGGGGCGCATTTCTTGTGGCCGGTTCCATCAGTGATCCGAACCGCTCCTATCACTGTGAGATCGTCTGCGGGGATGAAGAAGCGGCGCAGACGCTGGCGTCTGTACTGGCGGATCTGCACATCAGTGCACGGACGGCCCGCCGCAAGACACATTTTATCGTCTATATCAAAGAGAGTTCGGATCTTGCAGATATTATCGGACTGATGGGGGCGCGTGTTGCGCTGATGGAATATGAGAATATC
Source organism: Eubacterium sp. (assembly GCA_017459675.1). Classification (GTDB taxonomy): domain Bacteria; phylum Bacillota; class Clostridia; order Lachnospirales; family Lachnospiraceae; genus CADBRN01. The sequence goes on along the minus strand of JAFUCM010000018.1, from coordinate 19,604 downwards.
CGTATTCTCAAGGAAATGCGCGAAAATGTAAATCGCAAAGTCAACTGTGAAACTGCGAATATTAACAAAACCGTCAGTGCTGCAGTCAGGCAGATCGAGGATATCCGTCTGATCGAGCGGACGATCGGTTTCCGGAGCCTGCCGAAGGGTCTTGACGAGATGGCCACGGTTCGGTTACAATACCCTGAGGCAACCCTGCAGGAGCTCGGAGAAAAAATGAGTCCGCAGGTCGGTAAATCAGGGGTGAACCACAGATTGCGGAAATTGGGGAAAGTAGCAGATGCAATCAGGGGCGACCAAGGAGGAGAACGTGAATGGTAAGGTCTAATGTAACTGTTAAAATGTCAGGCGGTTTAGAGACACGGCCGATCGCCATGCTCGTTCAGCTGGCCAGTCAGTTTCAGAGCATCGTGCATCTGGAATCTGGCGAAAAGAGCGTCAACGCGAAGAGTATCATGGGAATGATGACACTGGGAATCGACAACGGGGATGACGTAACTGTAACAGCTGACGGCCCGGATGAAGCAGAAGCAGTTGAGAAGCTGAGCAGCTTTCTTGCACAGAACTGATCCACTGCCGGAGAGAAGCATTCGGAAAATTGAGAAGGTATAATAAAAGAGAACTGTTCAATCACATGATGATCTGAGCAGTTCTCTTTTTGAGCAGGTGAATGTTTTATCAGTGGATGGCGTGAACGGCCGGATCCGCAGCATCTTAGCAGGCAGCCGGCGGAATTAGAAATTCTGCAGTGTCTGCAGCGCGTGGTCTGCGATCAGAATCCTGCCGTGTTCCAGAAGATGCGCTTCCGAGCCGGGTGTCATCACCGCGCTGTTTCCGAATTCTGTCAGAATGTTGCAGATCTTATTGAACAGTTCCGGATCCGTGTGATCCGCGTGCAGGACGAGCGTGCAGACGCCGTCTGCGGGATCCTTCACCAGCGTGTTGCTTCCGGTGTAGACAGAGCCGATGCAGCGTGCTGCGCGGATGATTTCGGACAGTGTCCGGAAACGGTAGGACTGAACCAGATTGACAGCAGCGGTGACAGCCGTCTCCTTCTCATCTGCGGAATCCTTTTTGGCAGACGGTTCCGGTGTCTTGCCGGCCGGTTCCTTCTTATCCTTATTCTTTCCGGTGAGTTTGCGGAACATTTCCAGGACCTCGTCCGCGCCGGCATAGTGCCGGTCCGGAAAATCAGCTGTCTCCGGATCCGGTGCGGAAAATCTGGAGAAGCGTGTGTCCAGTTCTTCCGGATCCTCTACCTTCGTGATGATCAGCACGATGCTGTCATGCGAAAGCGGAATGGCCTCAATCATCAGCGGAGAATTATCTGATTCAAATCCGAAACTGCGGTGTGCCTGCTGCATCATATCCTGAAAGAGGAGTTTTGCCTTGTCTGAACCGTAGGCAAGCTCACTCAGACGGATTTTGCGGCTTTCCAGATCTTCACTGGTCAGTGTGCAGCGGATTTGATTGTCATTGATCTTTTCAATCTTCATAACAAAGACCTCCTAACGGGTATCTATACCATATTTTTTCCAAAATGTAAAGAAAACAGCAGGAAATGCGCAAAAAAGTATGATGCGTTACATAAAATCAAAAAAGTGCTTGCAAATAGTATACATAATGATTATAATTAACATAAGAACGGGCTGTACCTGTTTCGGATCCACATACAATGCATTGCGGTACAGAATCTGTTCAGGGATGTTATCTATTAAGGAAATTTTTCAGAAAGGAGCGTTTGGATTTTTTCACAGCAATAGAACAATAAGATATACGGAATAAAGTCTTATCCGGCGGCACATTTAAGATACTGCAAGGTTCCTCGGCGAGTGGTATCGTGTGCTGCCGGATTTTATTGCGCGACAGGAAATTTCCCGAATATCCTGTCACGCAAAATTCTCCGGGATTACACCGGCACGCGTCCGCGCGGCCGATACAGACAAAAATGGATTCCCATTTGATATCTCTGTGCGGGCATGCTATCATATTGCAGAGAAATAACGATAAGGGACAGGAGCGATATATGACCGCCAGAAGACGCAATAAGAAAAAGGTATCGAAAATCCCGCTGATCATATCGGCACTTGCCATTGCATGGATTATATTTTTTACATCCTATTTTTTCAGGAAATATTCTCCGACCGATAAAACAATGGATCCTGCAGAATATTTCCAGCTGGAAGAGGCTGATGATGCGGCGCTGATTGTTAACGATCAGGTGATGGAGGAAAAAGGAAAAGTCATTGACGGAGCAGTCTATTTTGATTATCTGACTGCGTGGGATGTGCTGAACAATGCATTTTACTGGGAGGATTCAGCCAATACACTCTATCTGACACTGCCGAAGGAAGAGAAAAGCTGGACGCCGGATGACGGCAGCGGCGCGGTCGTGCTGGTCGACGGCATGCCTTATATCTCGGCAGCCTGCATCCGGGAGAATTCGGATCTGGATATGGAGGAATTCGACAGGCGTGTGGTTGTCCGTACAAAATGGGATAACCTGGAAACCGCGGAGGTCACCTCTGATGCAGCTGTCCGGTACCGCGGAGGCCCGAAGAGCGAGGTCCTGACAACGGCAGAGGAAGGGAGCACCGTGGTCGTGACAGAACGACTGGACGACTGGACCGGTGTGTCAACGGAAGACGGATTTGTCGGTTACTGCAGAACATCGGCACTTTCCTTCAATGAAGAAACCGGAATTGCCCATACGACAGACGACCGGTTTAACGGCAGCCATGTTATGCTGGAGGAAAAGCCGGTCATGGTCTGGCAGTATGTCGATTCCCCGGAAGGAAACGATATGCTGAAGGGACTGATTCAGGATGTGCAGGGCGTCAATGTCATCTCTCCGACCTGGTTCGATATTACAAACAAGGACGGCCAGCTCGTCTCATTTGCGAATAAGAAATACGTGAAGCGGGCACACAAGGCAGGAATGGCAGTCTGGGCACATTTTGGAGACGTCAAAGGAAAAGACGTTGATATCGGAGAGGTGTTCGAGACGCGGGAAATGCGGACCCATGTCATTGAGCAGGTTCTTTCCGAGGCGGAGAAGGCAAAGATTGACGGAATCAATCTGGACTTCGAGTCCATCCGGCAGGATTCTGCACCGCAGTATCTGCAGTTTATCCGGGAACTGTCGGCGGCAGCCCACGAGAAGAATCTTGTGATCTCAGTCGACAACATGGTTCCGAAGTTCTCCGAATATTATAAGCGCGGGGAGCAGGCGAAATGGGCCGACTACATTATCGTGATGGCCTATGATGAGCATACATCGGCATCTGCAGAGGCGGGATCCGTCGCTTCCATGCCGTTTGTAGAAGAAGCGATCGACGGCACACTTGCCGAAGTTCCGAAGGAGCAGGTAATCTGCGGCATTCCGTTCTATACCCGCGGCTGGACCGTGCCGTTTGGAACAGATGTACCGCAGAGTGAAGCACTCAGTATGGAGCAGGCCGGCAATTTTGTCGCGGATCACGAGATTACACTGTCTTATGATGAGTCATACGGACAGAATGTGGGAACCTCCTCCGACAGTGAGGCGAGATACAGCATCTGGATGGAGGACGAACAGTCCCTTACCAATAAGATCGATCTGGTGCGCCAGAAAGAACTTGCGGGCGTCGCCGCATGGCGGATCGGATTTGAGAAGGCAACCGTTTGGAGTATTATTACAGGCGGACTTGGAATCAGTTAAACAAAGCGTCATGAACAGGAATTATTAACAGGAATCAACAGGAGAAAAAGAAGTGAAAGAATTTGAAATCATCCAGGCAAGAGACAGAGAAATTGAAGAACTGAAGAAAAAGCTCAGCGAACGCGAGGCGGAGATCGAGAAACTCAAGGCTGATATCCGCGACAAGTATCAGTCTTACATTGACAATTATGAGAGCATCGGAAGCCTTGTCTATGATGCGAAGATCCGCTCCGAGCAGATGATCCGCGATGCAGAGGAGCAGCGCAGACAGATTCTGGAATCTGCGGACCAGGAAGCAAAGCAGAAGATTGATGACGTGCAGTTTGAGATTGACAAACGGATCGATGAAGGCGAGCAGCGCTATAAGACTGTTGAGGAAGAACTGCAGGGAATTCTCGGCATGATCAATCAGGTACAGAAGAAGTTCATGGAATCCTATCGTTCCATTAACGGGATCGTCCGGGATCTGCCGGGTGTGGAGCAGCAGAATCCGGAGGATTTCTGATGGGGCAGACGAAGCCGGACGTACAGTGCCGTGCACGGATCATGCAGATGACAGAGGCGGAGCCTGACGAGGCGGCACTTCAGGAAGCCGGCAGGATTCTGCAGGAAGGCGGACTCGTGGCATTTCCGACGGAGACCGTATACGGTCTCGGCGGCAATGCGCTGGATCCGGAAGCCTCCCGCAAGATCTATGCGGCAAAAGGACGTCCGTCGGATAATCCGCTGATTGTTCATATTGCTTCGCTTGATGCGCTGGAACAGATCACAGAAGAGATACCGGCGGCGGCGATGCAGCTCGCGGCAAAGTACTGGCCGGGGCCGCTTACGATGATTTTCCGCAAAAGTGCAGCCGTGCCGGCGGAGACGACCGGCGGGCTGGACAGTGTTGCGGTGCGATTTCCGAGCAACCGGATTGCATCCATGCTGATCCGGTATGCCGGCGGCTATGTCTCGGCGCCGAGTGCCAATACATCCGGCCGTCCGAGCCCTACAACGGCTGCGCATGTCATCGAGGATCTGGGCGATGCGGTTGACTGTATTATCGACGGCGGGCCGGTTGATATCGGACTGGAATCCACGATCGTTGATTTTACGGTGGAACCGCCGGTAATTCTGCGGCCGGGCTACATCAATCAGGAGATGATGACAGAAGCGATCGGCACGGTGGAAATGGATCCGGGCATTCAGTCGGAAACGGAAGTTGTCCGGCCTAAGGCGCCCGGCATGAAATACCGGCATTACGCGCCGAAGGCGGAACTTACGATTGTCTCCGGTACCCCGGAGAATGCCGCTGCGAAGATTGCGGAGCTGGCGCATGATGAGACAGCAGCCGGGCGGAAAGTCGGCATTATCTGTTCAGATGAGTCGGCGGGAATGTATCCGGAGGGGATCGTCTGGTCGCTGGGGGCCCGTTCAGAGGAAACACAGATAGCAGCACATTTATATGGGATTCTGAGGGAATGTGATTCAGCGGGTGTTGACGTGATCTATTCAGAAGCCTTTCGCACGCCGCAGCTTGGCGATGCCATCATGAACCGGCTTGTAAAGGCGGCGGGGCATCGTATCATTGATGCGGATGAAAAAGGATGATCAGATATGATGCCATTTAAAAAAGTGATATTTGTTGACGGTGATGCGACTGCGCGGAGTGTTATGGCTGCCGCAATCATGCGCAAAGAGCCGGTCGGGGCGGAGATAGAGGTTCTCGCCAGGGGACTTGTGGTTCTGTTTCCGGAGCCTGTAAATCAGAAAATAGAAGCGATCCTTGCCAATAATGGTCTGACCGCAAAAGGTCACGAGGCAGTTCAGCTCATGCCGGAAGAAATCGATGCAGACACACTGCTGCTCGTCATGGAACAGGAGCAGATTGAGAAGGTGCGCGCACTGTCTCCGCGTGCGGAACATGTCACAACGGTCAGCGCTTTTGCCGGGTTTTCCGGTGATATTGAGCCGCTGTACGGCGCAGATCTGCCGACCTGCGGCAAATGCTTTGAAATCCTTCAGGGACTGGTAAAGATTATTGCAGAAAAGCTGTTAAATGAGGATGAACCGCCTTACGAAATGTAAGATGCAGTCATAAGAATCATCATAATAACAACAGGTTTATATTACAAACAGAAGGAGGAAGCAGCATGGGGAAGGTTGTTGTAATGGATCATCCGCTGATCCAGCATAAAATCGGTATTATACGTGATAAAGAAACAAGTTCGAAGGAATTCAGCGAGATGATCGGTGAGATCGCGATGCTGATGTGTTATGAAGCGTCGCGTGATCTTCCGCTGGAAGATGTGGAGATCGAAACGCCGATCACGAAGACAACGGTAAAGCGCCTGAAAGGTCTGAAGATGGCAGTGGTTCCGATTCTGCGTGCCGGACTCGGCATGGTGGAAGGCTTCAAGACGATCAATCCGGCGGCCAAGGTCGGACACATCGGTCTCTACCGTGATCCGGAAACACTGGATCCGGTTGAATATTACTGCAAGCTTCCGAGTGATATCGCGCGCAGGGATGTATTTGTGACAGATCCGATGCTCGCAACAGGCGGGTCTGCTTCAGCAGCCATTTCCATGCTGAAATCTCACGGTGCGAAATCGATTCATTTCATGTGCATCATTGCAGCGCCGGAAGGAATCAGACGCATGCAGGAAGATCATCCGGATGTGGATCTGTATGTAGGCGCACTGGATGAGCAGCTCAATGATCACGGCTACATTGTGCCGGGACTCGGCGATGCAGGTGACCGTATTTTCGGAACGAAATAACAGAAAAAGGCCAGGGCAGAGCCCGGACATCTGAGGCAGTTTCGAAAAGATCCCGGCGGCGTACATGAATGTGAAAGGGGTGTCACATGACAGGAAAGCGGGAAGATTATATTTCCTGGGATGAATATTTTATGGCGGTAGCCAAGCTGGCAGGCCAGCGCTCCAAGGATCCGAATTCACAGGTGGGATCCTGTATTGTCAGCAAAGACAATAAGATTCTTTCGATCGGATATAACGGACTTCCTGTCGGCTGTTCGGATGATGATTTTCCGTGGGCGCGGGAAGATGACGATCCGCTGAAGACGAAATACGTCTATGTGACGCACAGCGAGCTCAATGCCATCCTGAATTACCGGGGCGGAAGTCTGGAGGGGACAAAGATCTACGTGTCACTGTTCCCGTGCAATGAATGCGCCAAGGCAATTATTCAGGCAGGGATCAAGACAGTGATCTATGACAGCGATAAATACGCCGGAACACCTGCGGTGACGGCATCCAAAATGATGCTCGCGGCTGCCGGCGTCAATGTGATACAGTATCAGGCAACGGGGAGACGGATTGAACTGACTGTGTGACAGTGTATAAATTTAAGGGGAATTATGCAGTACAAAGAGGAGATGGATCTGTACGAGCAGCTTACAGATAAGGATCCTGTAGATACAATCCAGCGGGAGGACCAGGAAGCCTACCGCCGGTATGTACATGAGCGCAGAAGACGGCTGCAGCGCAGACGCAGGCGGGAGAAGGAGCGGCAGAACCGCATCCGCCGTATCCGGCTGATCACGGGGTTTACCGTCGCTGCGATCGTTCTGATTGCCGTATTTGTACGGGTTGCAGCGGGGAATCCGGTGCGGGATTCTCTGACGCTTCAGGCGGGCAGTCCGATGCCCGAGGCGCGTGCATTTCTGCGCAATGAGAAAAGCAGGGCAGAGATCTATTTTCTGAGCGATATGACACAGGTCGATATGAATACACCCGGGGAGACAGAGATTCTTCTGGAAGTGAACGGCAAGCAGTTTGAGAGCAGACTGATTGTGCAGAATCCTTCCGGAACAGAGGAAAGTGACAGCGGAACAGAGGTGACAGTCCCGGATTCCGCGGCAGAACCGGATACATCGGTATCCACTGTTTCTGTGTCTGCAGAACCGGAATCAGCGATAACGCCGGAGACAGACCGGGATACGCTGCAGGCTGCGGGAGCAACAGGAGCGAATCAGAATGATTGATTATACAGAAGGTGCCGGGATTCAGTATCATATCGGACTGAAACCGGAAGATGTGGGACGTTACGTGATCCTTCCGGGAGATCCCGGCAGGTGTGAAAAGATTGCCGCATACCTGGACCGTCCGGAGCACATTGCACAGAACCGTGAGTACAACACCTATACAGGGTATCTCGACGGCGAAAAGGTCAGCGTCACATCGACAGGCATCGGCGGTCCTTCAGCGGTGATTGCGCTGGAGGAGCTGAAGCGCTGCGGCGCGGATACGTTTATCCGTGTCGGAACCTGCGGCGGTATGCAGGAGGAAATACTGGGCGGTGATCTGATCATCGCAAACGGTGCCATCCGCATGGAGGGAACCAGCCATGAATATGCGCCGGCTGCATTTCCGGCGGTTGCGGATTTTCATGTGACCAGGGCGCTCGTTGATGCGGCACAGAGACTTCAGTACCGCACACACATCGGGGTGGTGCAGTGCAAGGATTCGTTTTACGGACAGCATGAACCGGAGACAAAGCCGGTCGGTTACGAGCTGCAGAATCTGTGGCAGGCGTGGATCCGGTGCGGTGCACTCGGTTCAGAGATGGAGTCGGCCGCGCTGTTTACTGCAGCAAGTGCACTCCGCCTCCGTGTCGGTACGGTTCTGCTGGTTGTGGCAAATCAGGAGCGTGCGGCAAAAGGACTTTCCAATCCGCAGGTTCACGATACCGGACACGCAATCGAAGTTGCGGTGGAAGCCCTCCGGGACATGATTGCGCGGGAGCGCAGCTGAAAGAGGGACGTATGCGTACAGAATCAGTCAGAGCGGATCATTCCTATGATCAGAAATTACAGAGAGAATCAGTCAGGGCGCGTAGGAATTCCTATGCGCCTTATTCAAATTTTGCCGTCGGTGCGGCGCTGCTCGCCTCCGACGGAAGCATTTACACGGGCTGCAACATTGAAAATGCATCTTATCCGCTGGGAAACTGCGCGGAGCGCACGGCATTTTTTAAGGCAGTCTCAGAAGGAAAAAGGCATTTTACGGCGATTGCCATTGCCGGCGGGCCGGCCGCATCGGGTGGCCGTGCAGCATCGGATGGCCGTGCAGCATCGGGTGGCCGTGCCGGATCCATATGGACAGATGCAGAGCGCGCATCCGGAGATGACGAATGTGCAGAGGCGGCAGAAGGTCTTGCATACTGCCCGCCCTGCGGCGCGTGCAGACAGGTTATGCGCGAGTTCTGCGGACCGGATTTCAGAATCCTGTTCAGTGACGGACAGGGCGGATTTACCGTCAGAACCCTGGCAGAACTGCTGCCGGATGCATTCGGGCCGGATCAGGTAATGCCGTGACAGGAAGCGGGGTCGGAAGCTGGACAGGAATTGTGACAGGAACCAGGCCGGATAAAGGGCCGGAAATTGTGACAGGGAGGTGCTTACAGATGAAATACAGTCGTATTTTTCTGATCGTGATCGATTCCCTCGGAATCGGCGCCATGCCGGATGCGGAACAGTACGGGGATGCCGGCACAGATACATTCGGACATATTGTCGGACGTACCGGCTGCCTGCAGATTCCGCATCTGAAGAAGCTGGGCCTGCTGAATCTGCATCCCTGCCCGGGCATCGCCGGGATGGAACCGGAAGCGTCACCTGCAGGAAAATATCTCCGGCTGGCAGAGGCAAGCAGCAGCAAGGATACCATGTCCGGTCACTGGGAGATGATGGGAATCTGTACAGAAAAGCCGTTCCGGAATTTTGCTGAAAATGGATTTCCGCCGGAACTGATCCGCGAACTGGAGAAGCGGTGCGGCAAAGAGGTGATCGGCAACCGGGCTGCAAGCGGCACAGTGATTCTGGATGAACTGGGAGAAGAGGAAATCAATCACGGCAAGATGATTGTCTATACCTCGGCAGACTCTGTCCTGCAGATTTGCGGCAATGAGGAGACCTTTGATCTGCAGAATCTTTACCGGTGCTGTGAGATTGCACGGGAGCTGACCCTGCGGGAAGAATGGAAAGTCGGACGTGTGATCGCACGGCCATATGTCGGAAAACACCGGGGCGAATTCAGGCGCACGGCGAACCGGCGTGACTACGCGCTGGCACCGCCCGGACCGACGGTCCTGAACGCACTGCAGGATGCAGGGCTGGACGTGATCGCGATCGGAAAAATTCAGGATATCTTTTCAGGTGCCGGCATCACGGAAGCCATGCATTCTGAAAGTTCAGTGCATGGAATGCAGCAGACAATCGAAACGGCAGACCGTACATTTAACGGTCTGTGCTTTACAAATCTTGTGGATTTTGATTCACTGTGGGGGCACCGGCGCGATCCGGAAGGATACGGAAAAGAAATTGAGAAATTTGATGCCGGTCTGGGAAATCTGATGGAGAAGCTGCGTCCGGATGATCTGTTGCTGCTGACTGCGGATCACGGAAATGATCCCACCTACACCGGCAGCGATCACACGCGTGAATACACGCCGCTGATCGCCTGGTCGCCGGCCATGCAGAAGGGCGGAACACTTCCGGAGGCGGAAAGCTTTGCGGTCATTGGCGCGTCCATCGCGGAAAACTTTGGTGTGCCGATGCCGGAAGGAACGACCGGGAGATCGATCCTTTCGCAGCTGGATATGTAATTATATTATTTTATATTTGCACACAGCGCATGCAATCAGCAATTCTTATTGTAAATAATCATCAGCCCTTTCAGAAGCAGCTGCTCATCCATAATAATATCTCTGCGGCAGTGCGGGATCACCTGATCGGCATATCCGCCGGTTGAAATCAGCGTACAGGGTGCGCCGAGTTCCTGCTCAATCCGGTCAGCCACGCCGTCAATGGCGGCAGCAGTGCTGTAGATGATGCCGCTTTTCATGCAGTCAATGGTATTTGTCCCGATGACTTTTCTGGGCGGATCAAGACTGATGTGGGGGAGCTGGGACGCCTGTGAGGTCAGAGACTCAAGCGAAACAAGCATGCCGGGATATATCATGCCGCCCCGGAAGCTTTCCTTTTCATCGATGACGGAGATGGTTGTCGCGGTTCCCATGTCGATAATTATCAGCGGGGCCGGATAGTAGCGGATCGCCGCAACTGCTTCTGCGACCCGGTCGCTGCCGAGCTGCGCAGGGTTGTCCAGCTGGATCTTCAGGCCGGTCTTGATGCCGGGGCCGACGACCAGAGAATCGCTGCCGGTGAGCCGGCTGATCGCATGTCTTACAGTGTGTGTGACAGACGGGACGACAGAAGAAATAATCGCACCGTCGATGCACGACGCATCCAGGTGGTTCAGTTCCAGAATCGTCTTAATAATGACCGTATATTCGATGGCTGTAGAATTAGGAGTAGTGGAAAGCCACTCCTCGAAAAGAATGGTCTCATTCTCAAAACAGCCAATTACAATATTTGAATTGCCGATATCAACTGCAAGTATCATAAATGCTCCTTCTGCACGGACAGTTTCGTGACATTTCTGCTTAAACTTTAGCATGATTTTTGAGGAAAGTAAATGCGCGAATCTGTGAGAGATACCGGCTTTCGTTTGTCTTGAATTACAGGGATTCCTGGTGTATACTACCCTCATTGGAACAAAGAAGACACGGCGCGCCGCGCAGTTCTCGCGCGATCGGAGATCGCGAATGAACCTGCAAGGTGCGTTTTTAAAGGAGTTGTTATAAAAATGGCAGAACAGACAAAAGAAGTACAGAATGCACTGATGTACTGTGATCAGTGTCAGGAGGCCGCAGCAAGCGCTGCCTGTACCAGAACGGGCATGTGCGGCATCACACCGGAGGCGGCAGGACTCCGGGATCTTCTGATCTACGTGACGCAGGGGCTCGCATCGATTGCATCTGCACTTCGCGATGACAAACAGCCGGTTTCTGATGAAGTAAACCGGACGATTCTGGATAATCTGGTCATGTGTACCGTCAATGTCAACTTTGACCCGGATGCATACCGGAAGCAGATTAACCGGACGCTGGCGCGCAAATCCGAGCTGGCGGCTTTTTGCAGTACGGAGGGCCTTCCGGAGGCAGCCGCATGGCAGGGTGCCGAGGAACAGTACGCCGGGAAGGCGGCAGAAGTCGGCCGCATGGCGACGGTGGATCCGGATATCCGCGGACTTCGCGGGCTGATCCTCTATGCGATGCAGGGTACCGCAGCGTATCTGCGTCTCGCGAACCGGCTTGGCAAAGATGATGAAGAGATTCATGCATTTATCCAGGGATCCCTGAAGAAGGCATCGGACGATACCATCCGCGGCGGCGAACTGATTGCCAGTGTGCTGGAAGCCGGACGTTACGGCATCAAGGCCATGACGCTTCTGAACAGTGCGAGAAGAGAGCTTTACGGTGTGCCGGAGGCAATTGAGGTGGACACCGGTGTCCGTACCAATCCGGGTATTCTTGTCGTCGGTGATGATATCCAGGCACTTTCCAGACTGCTTGTACAGACAGCGGGCACTGGCGTTGACGTTTATACTTATTCAGATCTGCTTTCCGCACATGCGTATCCGGAGCTTGCAAGGCATACACATTTTGCCGGCAATTACGGCGGCGCATGGCATCAGCAGAAGGAGGAATTCGAGTCCTTCAACGGACCGGTTCTGGTGACATCAGACGAGTTTACGATTCCGCGGAAGCAGTACATTGACCGTGTCTTCACAACAGGCGCGGCGGGATGTCCCGGCTGCCGTCATATCGGCGATGAGGCCGGCGGTGATTTCTCGGAAGTGATCGCACTGGCGAAGACCTGCGAACCGCCGAAGGAACTTTCCCGCGACACCGTTGTAACCGGATACGGGAAAGCACAGCTGGCAGGCTATGTCAAAGCAGTTGCAAGAGGGCTCTCCAAGAATGAGATCCGTAAAATCGTCGTGATGATCGGAACAGACGGCCGCGCAAAGAGCAGAAGCTATTATTCTGACTTTGTGAAGGCAATTCCCGACGACGTGCTGGTTCTCACAGCCGGAACGGTAAAATACCGCTTTAACCGGCAGGATCTCGGTGAAGTGGCAGGCGTTCCGCGCCTGATCGATGCCGGTGATTCCGCAGACAGCTATTCCATCTGCGATTTTCTGCTGAATCTGCAGGAGGAGATGAACCTCTCCGATGTCGGCATGCTGCCGGTATATTTCAACGTGGCATGGTATGATCCGAAATCCGTGATTGAGATTCTGGAACTGCTGTATATCGGCATGAAGAACATTCACCTCGGACCGACTTCCCTGAATTTCCTCTCCAGAGGAATCCGTGAAGTCTTCGTCAGTTATTTCGGACTCTCCCAGATCGGCGATGTGGACGAGGAAGTGAAGGCGAATTTCGGAGACCGCGGCGATTCTGTTACGGCGGATATGATCGTCGGTGATATTGTCGCACAGTTCCCGGAGCTGGTTCCGGTTATGCTGGACGTCGGTCTGCACTGCCTGGGCTGCGGTGTTTCACAGGTTGAAACACTCAAAGAGGCATGCGAAGTGCACGGACTTGACATCTATGATATTCTGGATGTGCTGAACGATGAGCTGAAGCATCCCATCGATGATGATGAGTAAATCGTGATCTTGTAGTAATAAAAGGAGAAACAAAAACATGGCAGGAAAAAATATCATGACACGCGCCGGCCTTCAGAAGCTGGAGGATGAGCTTCATGATCTGAAAGTCAACCAGAGACGTGAGGTTGCACAGAAGATCAAGGAAGCAAGAGAGCAGGGTGACCTCTCCGAGAATGCAGAATATGACGCAGCCAAGGATGAGCAGCGTGATATTGAGGCAAGGATTGAGGAGATCGAGAAGATTCTGAAGAACCTCGACGAGGTTATTGATGAAGAAGAAGTCAGTTCCGATACCATCAATATCGGCTGCAAAGTCCGTGTGCTGGATATGGAATACAATGAAGAGATTACATTCTCGATTGTAGGATCCAACGAGGCCAACAGCCGTAAGAATAAGATTTCGAACGAGTCCCCGGTCGGAAAAGCACTGATCGGCGCGCGCGTAGATGATGTTGTCACAGCAGAAACCATGGCCGGAGAGATCCAGTATAAGGTGATCTCGATCGAGCGCAATATCGGATAAGGAAAAAACGGTTTTACAGATACTGCATGATAAAAGGCTGCCGCATTCAGCATTCGATTGCTGAATGATGGCAGCCTTTTTGGTGCGTATATTTATCGGCCGAACAGGGTCCGGAAAATGCCAAGAATCATCCACCTTATTACGGCAAAGATGCCGAACAGCAGGATAAAGCCGCAGACGCCGAAGACAATGTCATCAAAGTCCATGGTTCCTCTGCCGGACCAGCCCTGTCCGATCTCGATCGCAAAGGTCAGCACAAGAATCATGGTAAACACATAGATCCATGAGATGACCATCACATGGTCTGTTTTTGCAAGCAGTGTGAAGAGGGGATGGATCGCGAAGATCAGCAGCATGCCGATGATACCGATCACCCAGAAATGGAGCTGTTTGTCTGAGAAATACAGCTCATAGTGATCATTCAGTGTAAGCAGACGGCTGTGTGCGGTGGCCAGAAAGTCAACAATATGATAAAGGATTGTATTTAACATAGGAATACCTCGCATGCGTTTTTCCTATAGTTATAGAAATGAATCCTTTATTTGTCAAGCAAAATCTGCGTCCTGCACGGTGCGGGCCGCACGAATCCGCCGGAGAAATCCGCGGTTATAAACGGCTGTTTATTTCGGGTCTTCTACATATTCCATGATATCGCCGTAATCACAGGATAAAACATTGCAGATCCGTCCGAGAATTGCAAGATTAACCGATTCGTCCTTGCGGAGTTTCGTCATCGTATTCGGCGCAATCTCCGCCTCTTTTCGGAGATCGGCAGGGCGGATTTTCTTGTCGATTAGTAATTTCCAGAGTCTGTCGTATGAAACTGCCATAGATGTTTCCTTTCCTATGTTAGTTAGTTTTCGTTTACTAACCAGCGATAACTATAGCATATTGCGAAAAAAAATGCAATAAGTACGATTGACAAAAGCAGAAAGATAGTTTAATCTAACTAAAGTTAGAGGCAAATAACGCAATAAGTGGAACAAAATGGGGCAGATCGCTATGTTTCTGAGAGTGGAAGGGATCCGGAAGTCGTACGGCGGAAAAGAAAATCGTGTTGAGGTATTGAAGGGCATTGATCTCACGCTGGAACGCGGGGAGTTCTGTGTCCTTCTCGGCCCTTCGGGTTCGGGAAAATCCACGCTGCTGAATATCATCGGCGGGATTGATACGGCTGATAGCGGAACCATCACGATCGGGCAGGCCTCGATCGGCGCGATGAAAGAAAAAGAGCTGACGCGCTACCGGCGGGAGCATCTCGGGTACATTTTTCAGATGTACAATCTGATTCCGAATCTCACTGTGCGGGAAAACATTGAGGTCGGTGCATATCTTGGCAGGAAGCCGCTGGATGTGGATGAACTGCTGGAAGTGCTGGGACTGAAGGAGCATGCGGGCAAGCTGCCGAACCAGCTGTCCGGCGGACAGCAGCAGCGGACATCGATCGGACGGGCCATTGTTAAGAATCCGGATATTCTGCTCTGTGATGAGCCGACCGGCGCACTGGATTATAAAACATCCAAGGAGATCCTGAAGCTGATTGAGACCGTCAATCAGACCTATGGAAATACGGTCATCATGGTCACGCATAATGCAGAGATCCGCCACATGGCGGACCGGATTGTTCTGCTGCATGACGGAATGCTCCGGGACAATGCACGGAATCCGAAGAAGGTGCCGGTTGAGGAGCTGGAGTGGTAAATATAATATTCGGTTCAATTTCACCTTAAAGGGGGGAGGAATCGCGATGAAAAATCCGCTGCGCAGGCGCTATCTGAGAGAGCTTCGCGCTGATTTTGGAAAATATATGGTGATCTTTCTGCTGATGATTCTTTCCATTTCTGAGATCTCCGGATTTCTGGTCTGCGATGAGAGCATGATCAGCGCTTATCGCGAAAGTTTTACGAAGTACAATATAGAAGATGGTAATTTTACGGTAGAGTCAGAACTGAAAGCGCGTCAGATCTCAGCAATCGAGGAGGCAGGCGTAACGGTATACCCACTGTATTTCACGGACCGTCTCCTGACGAACGGAACGACGATGCGCATGTTTTCTATGCGCGATGCCGTGGATCTGCCATGCCTGATGGAAGGTGCGCTCCCGGAGAAGTCGGATGAGATCGCCATTGACCGGATGTATGCGGACAACAATGGACTGAAGGTCGGGGATACCCTGTCGCTGGAGGAGAAAACAGATTCCGGAGAGGCCGCGGCCGGAACCATGTACAGAATTTCCGGTCTTGTCGCACTGTCGGACTACAGCGCGCTTTTTGAAAATAACAATGACACGATGTTTGACGCAAAGCAGTTCGGTGTTTCCGTGGTCACAAAGGAAGCCTTTCAGGCATTCGACCGGGATCTGCTGACCTGGCGCTATGCATGGAAATACGACACGCCGCCGGCGGACGAGACGGAGGAAAACGAACGTGCGGAAGCATTTGTGAAAATCCTGACCGGAGCCGTGGATCTGACCGGATTTCTCCCGCGCTACCAGAACCAGGCCATCACGTTTACGGGCGAGGATATGGGATCTGACCGCGCGATGATGACGATCTTTCTCTATATTGTGATTATTATTATTGCATTTGTTTTTGCAGTCACCATCAGCAATACGATCGTGAAAGAGGCGGCGGTGATCGGCACACTGCGTGCGACGGGATTTACCAGAAATGAACTGATCCGTCACTATATGACGCTGCCGGTGATTGTGACACTGATTTCTGCCGCTGTCGGAAATCTTTTCGGCTATACCGTGATGAAAAATATAAATGCTTCCCTCTATTATGGAAGCTATTCACTGCCGACGTATGTTACCCGCTGGAATGCGGATGCATTTCTGGAGACGACGGTGGTTCCGCTGATTCTGATGGCAGTGATTACCTGGTGGGTACTGCACCGGCGTCTGAAATTATCGCCGCTGCAGTTTCTGCGGCGCGATCTGCAGAAAAGCCGGCGCGGGCGTGCATTTCCATTAAGTAAAAGGATTCCCTTTTTCTCACGCTTTCGCCTGCGGATCGCCGCGCAGAACCGGAACAATTACATCGTTCTGGCCATCGGTATTTTGTTTGCAAATTTTCTGCTGATGTTCGGCCTGATGTTTCCGAATGTTCTGCACAACTATATGGACGCACTGCCGGAAAACATGTTCTGCAAATACCAGTATGTCCTGCAGCTGCCGGCCGGCGCGCTGAATGAGGACAGGAAACTGGAAAGTCTCCTGAATATGATGCTGTTCCGGCAGGCTGTCGAGACGGACAATCCGGATGCGGAGAAATTCAGTGCGTATTCGCTGCGCACAGTTGCTGACGCCAGACATCCGTTTAAGGAAGAGGAACTGCTGGTTTATGGCGTGGAGGAAGAGAGCCGCTACCTCAATCAGGAGTTCCGGCCGGGGGAAGTTTACGTATCCAGTGCATATGCAGAGAAATGGATGCTGGAGAAAGGCAGTTCCATTACGCTGAAGGAGCCGTATGAGGACAGGACGTACGCATTTACGGTGGACGGGATCTACAACTATGACGGTGCTCTGGCGGTCTTCATGGAACGGGAAGACATGAACACGGTGTTTGATCTGGGCACAGATACATTCAGCGGCTATTTTTCGGCGACAGAAATTACGGATATTGATGAAAAATACATCGGGCAGCGGATTGATTTTGATGCGCTCTCAAAAGTGTCGCGCCAGCTGATGATTTCCATGGGAAGCATGATGAACATCGTGGATGTTTTCTCGGTGATCATGTTCATCGTGCTGATTTACCTGATGTCGAAAATGATCATTGAAAAAAATGCCGCTTCGATCTCCATGACCAAAATCCTGGGATACCGGAACGGCGAGATCGCACGGCTGTATGTCATGGTGACCAGTATCCTTGTCGTACTGTTTCTGGCCGTCACCATACCGGTGGAATCGGTTGCGCTGCAGTGGGTTTTCCGTATGATGCTGCGGACAGAGATGACGGGCTGGATCCCGTTTGTAATCAGCAAGTCGGTTTACAGGAATGCGCTGCTGACCGGCATCGGCACCTATGCGGCGGTCGCACTGCTGGAATACCGCAGGATCAGCAGGGTGCCAATGGATGAGGCGCTGAAGAATGTGGAGTGAACGCGCAGAATGAGGCGAAGCGAAGATATCGCAGAGCTGCGCGGTACACGTGTGCGTTTTCTCCGGCGAAACGATGCGGTTTACAGAACCGGGTTTGATCAAGATCTCCCGGCGGGGTCAGGAAGGAACGGAGTCGGAAAAAGATGAAGAACAAAAAGAAAATCGGAATACTGCTGCTGACTGCGATGTTAATCTTCAGCAATGCAGGATGCGGCATGGCAGATGGAAAGAGCGGTCGTTCAGATACAGCACATACTTCTGAAGTGGACAGCTCCGTTACAGAAGGTGGAAACAGTGGAGCCGGCAATGCTGACCTGACAGATGAAAACGGCGGGGATGGCAATGGCAGTTTTGCAGATGAAAGCGACAGGGCCGGGATTGGCGAACTGAAAGAAAAAAATGACGGGGCCGGAAAATCCGGGAAGGAACCGGAACAGACTATCACCGTCAAGGCCGGTCCGGAAGGAGAGATCCGCAGCGCTTCTGTGCGCACTTCAGAAGACGATCTCGAAGAGGAACTCAGTCCGGAGGATCTGCAGAAGCTTCCGTTTTCTGTGTCCGTAAAATATTTTCTGGAGGATCAGCCGGTTTCCGCTGATGAGATCGCCGGGAAAACAGGACCTGTCCGGATCCGGTTTGATTATGAGAACAGGACTGCCGTACAGGAACAGGTTGACGGCAAAGAAGTAGAGACAATTGTGCCGCTTGCATTTCTGACTGCAGTTGTACTGCCGGAAGACCGGTTCCATGATGTGTCCGTCACAAACGGAGATACCAGCAGCATGCAGGACAATCAGATTGCGATCGGCTATGCGATGCCCGGTCTGGAGGATTCCCTGAACTTTGACGCTGTGGAAGATGCACTCGATGGCATTTCACTGGAATACGACAAGGATGATGACAAAGCGGATAAAAAAGACAGCACGGCGGATGCAGATCCTGACAGCGTGAATAAAAACGAACAGCAGAAGACAGACGATGCGGTGTCAGGAACGAACGCGGAAGGGGAAGATACGGCGGATGCGGTGTCGGGACCGAATGCGGAAACAGAAGATACGGAAGAGGGAATCCCGACATATGTTGAGATCAGCGCATATGCAGAGAATTTTAAACTCGATTTTACTGCGACAATTGTCACGAACGGACTTCTGGCTGAAACAAAGGAGGATACCATCGATGATCTGAAAGATGCGGTCGGTGATCTGAAGGATATCGCAGAAGCCGGAAATGATCTGCAGGACGGAACGGAAGAACTGCGTGACGGCGCCGGAGAATTCCGTGACGGATTGTCACAGTATGTCAGCGGTGCGGGAAGCCTTGCAGAGGGAGCTTCGCAGCTGAACACAGGTGTGAAAAAGCTGAATGAAAACGGAACAGCACTGGCAGACGGCGCTTCGCAGTTATCGGATGCGCTGGCGGAGCTGAACAAGTCTCTTACCCAGGCGGCTGAAAGTACCTCCGGCGGCGGGGCAGGGACAGACGGTGCGGCAGAAGGGGCCGGCCTGAATCTGGATGCGGAAGCGCTTGTAACACATGCCGCAGAAAGTGCTGCGGCAGCGGCAATGGAGCAGGTTGCATCCAACGAAGATCTGTCAGATGAAGAAAAAGCCGCCATTGCGCAGGCGGCAGGAATTGCGGCCGCGCAGGCAGCCGGTGCAGATCTGCAGAATGCTGTCGGCGAAATGCAGACAGCCGGAGCGGCACAGATGGAATCTCTGCAGAGCGGCCTTGAACAACTCAGTGACCTGC
>JAFUCM010000017.1 GCA_017459675.1 Eubacterium sp. | reverse complement strand
TTTGCCGAAAGATTTCGGCCAGACCTATCAAGAAACAGAAAACAATACGCACATCGATTAACATTGAAAAACGTCTCGGATCCCGCATAAACACTGGGGAACCGAGACATTCATTCTTTTTTAAGTGTCAAAGACGGGATTTTAACTCTACAAAAGATTCTAGGAAAAAACAGCCATGTTGTCAACTTGAACAAGCGGAAAAAATGACGTATCATACAGATATGAAGATTAAATTGCCTGCAAAAGTTAAAATCATACTGGACCCCCTGCATCAGGCAGGCTATGACGCCTATGCGGTCGGCGGATGCGTGCGCGATACGATTCTGATGCGCACACCGGACGACTGGGATATCACCACGTCTGCACGTCCCGAAGAGATCAAACGTGTATTTCCCCGCACCATCGATACGGGGATCGAACACGGCACAGTCACGGTTCTGATTGCACACACACCCTATGAAGTGACGACATACCGCATCGACGGCGAATACGCCGATCACCGGCGTCCCTCTTCGGTCTCTTTCACCACAAGCCTGGAGGAAGATCTCGCGCGGCGCGATTTTACCATCAACGCCATGGCTTACAACGAAGAAGCCGGCCTGGTCGACTGCTTCGGCGGAATGCAGGATCTCCAGCGTAAAATCGTCCGCTGTGTCGGAACGCCTTCGGAACGATTCGGCGAGGACGCGCTCCGGATTCTCCGCGCGGTACGGTTTTCAGCACAGCTGGGATTTTCCATTGATCCGGCGACCCGGGAAGGCATCGAACAGCTCGCCCCGACGCTCGCAGACATCAGCGCAGAGCGGATCTGCACGGAGCTGGTCAAGCTGATCACCTCCAAACATCCGGATTATCTGTATACCGCCTGGGAGCTCGGCATCACGAAAATCATTCTGCCCGAATTTGACCGGATGATGGAAACGCCGCAGAATACGCCCTACCATTATCTCAACGTCGGGGAACACACACTGACGGCCATGTGCGCGATTCCGGAGGACCGGATTCTCCGGCTCACGATGCTGCTGCACGATATGGGAAAACCTGCCTGCCGCACGACCGATGCGTGGGGCGTCGACCATTTCAAGGGCCACGGGCCTGCCGGCATCGAGATCGCGGATGCGGTGCTGCGCCGTCTCCGCATGGACAATGACACCATCGGCAAGGTGAAAACACTGATCAAATATCATGACTGGCGCATGCATCCGGAACAAAAAGAAGTCCGGCACGCCGTCGCAAAAGTCGGCACCGAACTTTTTCCATACCTGATGCAGGTACAATATGCAGATGCACTCGCCCAAAGCGACTACATCAAAGAACAGACGCTGCAGCGCATCCTGGACGTATGGGAAGTCTACAAGACCATCATGGATGAAAAGCAGTGTGTTACTGTAAAAGATCTCGCCATCAACGGCGGCGATCTCATCCGCCTCGGTTACCCGCAGGGCCCCGCGATCGGAGACATGCTCCGGGAACTCCTCGGCATCGTCCTCGACGAACCAGAAAAGAATGACAGGGAATGGCTGCTGGATTACGCATCTGATTCTCTTTCGCGATAAAACAAAGCCGGATCTGCACGTAAACGTGTGATCCGGCTTTTCTTTATACCAAACTTATCATTCGAAGTCAAACAAATCAGCATGCCGCTCTTTAAAAATCCCGAACAGCGCGTTCAGCGTCTCCTGATCTTTCAGCGGCTCAAATTTTCTGTCAGAAAGCACATGCATGAAAACAAGCTCGCCTTCTTCCTCATCCTTCAGGAGCAGAACAGCGTATTCTTCTCCCTGATACTCGATCGAGTCAAAATATTCACATCCGACTTCTTTTCCGTTGTCATCCCGCAGGGTGAACATGGTATCTTCTGTATTCATCTGTATTTCCTTTATAACTCCTTTCTTCCGCTCTTGTCCGGGATTCCGCTGATGCCGCGGTATTTGCTGACTGTCCGTCTGGAAATCTCGATTCCACGTGCTTTCAGCGCCTCAGCGATCGCCTGATCACTCAGCGGCTTCTTCTTGTCTTCTACATCCACAATTTCCTGCATCTGTGCAATGATGTGCTCGCGGGTTGTTGCCTCCCCGGTCGTTGTCGCATGTACCTCTGCAGTCAGGAAGTAATTCAGCGGATAAATTCCCCAGCTGCACTGCAGGTATTTGCTGCTCATCGTCCTGCTGATCGTCGACGGATGCAGATCCAGTTCCTCTGCAAAATCTGCCAGCTGCATCGGACGCTTGTGCCCGGGACCGTACCGGAAGAAATCAAGCTGCTTCTCGACAAGCAGATGCGCCACGCCGGACAGCGTTGACACCCGGTACCGGATACTGTCCTGCAGCTCCTGCGTCTGCTTCAGCTTTTCCCGCAGATACGCCCTGGTATCCCGGTCCTTCGTCGTCTCTGCAAGTTCCTGGTAGTAGGCATTGATCTGAAATGACGGATACTGCTGCTCATTCACCAGCACATCGAAGTGGTCGCCGAATTTTACAACAACGACTTCCGGGCTGATATAATGAAAATGCTCTCTGTCGTTAAATGCATTTCCGGGCTTCGGATTAAGCGAGCGGATCAGATCGCAGCAGAAATCCACGCGTTCCGCACTGATCTTCATCTTCTTGGCAATGACATGCAGGTGATTTTTTGCGATCAGCGGCAGATACGACCGGACAATTTCTTCCGTGTCCCGCTTCTGGTCCGGCGTGATTTCCTCACGTTCAATCTGCAGCAGAAGACATTCCTCCAGGCTGCGGGCGCCGATTCCGGCCGGATCCAGTTTCTGCAATTCTGCTAACATCTGCAGAATCTCCGCTTCCGGAACTTCCAGATATTCTGCTGCACGCGCGGGATCATCCTCAAAATAACCGTCCTGATTCAGGGCGGCGACCAGATACCGCAGAATATTCTCCTGACGCGACGTAAAATGCCGGTGAATCAGCTGTGCTTTCAGATATTCTTCCAGGCTTTCGCCCTGGTCACGGATGTCCATCAGATTCGCTTCCCGGCTGTCCGAATCACCGTCATCCCTGTAATAAACGCTGTTCTGGCGGTCTGTCGTCTCAAGCCAGTTTAATTTCCGCTCGAGGTCTGCCTGCCGCTCGAAAGCAAGATCATCCGTATGCCTCTTTTCAACAATATCGATCGTCGGATTCTCCAATGCCATTTCATTGACATAACTCTCCAGTTCCTGCGCACTCATCTGCAGAATCTGCATCGTCTGCAGCATCTGCTGTGTCAGAATCTGTTTTTGAGATAAGGTCATCTGAATATCCATCAGGTTCTCCGTTTCGCGTCAGATCATAATACTGATATCACGGATTGCTCCGTGCTTCGCACTCCCGCAATCCTCCCCGCATTCGGACTCCCGTTCCGCTTCGCGTCTCTTCGTCCTCATGGCGGGGCGGGTCAATGCCCCATGTCCCCACCTGCAGACTGTGTCTGCGGTGTGGCCAGAGCCCTTGACCCTGATATCAGCATTATACTAAAAATCTCCGGTTTTGTCCCCGCAGGAAAAAAAACCAGAGATTTACGAAAACTAATGTCAATTTGTTTTGCCGGCATATTACAGACATATCTCAGGCAAACCGGAACGGCAATTCAAGCCGGTGTGCCTCGAGCAGCTCCCGGTCCCGGAGGACTGTATCCGCCGGACCGTCTGCCGCCAGCGTGCCTTTGGAAAGCAGGATGACGCGGTCACAGGTGTCATATATCATATCCAGATCATGCGAAGCGATCAGCTTGGTCTGCGGCAGTTCCCGGATTGTATTGATCACGATTCGCCGGTTGTATGGATCAAGCGCCGATGTCGGTTCATCCATCAGAATGATCTCCGGCTCCATGGCCAGCACCGTCGCAATCGCGGCCATCCGCTTCTCACCGCCGGAAATCTTGTGGTTATGCCGGTGCTTCAGATATTCCATATCCAGTTTTTTCAGGACGGCATCCACGCGCTGTTCCGCCTCGTCCCGCGTCAGCATATAATTCAGCGGTCCGAACATCATATCCTCATAGACAGTCGGCATGAACATCTGATTATCGGAATTCTGCAGGACGAATCCAATCTGTTTCCGGATTTCTTTCAGATTCTCTTTCGTGACAGGAATTCCGCCGGCCAGAATCTCTCCGGAAAACCCTGTCAGGAGGCCCAGCAGAAGTTTCATCCGGGTGGATTTGCCTGCGCCGTTCGCCCCGATCAGACCGACGGATTCGCCCGGTACGATCTCAAAAGAAAGATTTTTAAGGACCGGCTGGTCTGATTCGTATGCGTATGTGACGTTGTGGAACTGGATCATGTCATATGCTCCTTCTGTCTTGCAGTTCATGTAAAAAAAATAAATCTTCCGGGAACCGCTTTCGCTCCAGAATATTTTCACATTCACTGTATGGTCGAATATTCATGTAAATACGCCCCCAAGTATCTGCACGACCGGGAAGATGCGGATAACGGCCATAAAGGCAAGGCTCACGGCCATACAGGCGGCGTCCGGAAAGCCGAAAGCTTTCCAGGGGGCGTAGTGAAAATGACCGTGATAGCCGCGCAGGAGCATACTGCTGTACAGTTCCTGGGCGCGGTCCATGCTGCGCAGGAGAAGTTGTCCGAGAAAGGAACCCCATGCGCTGATATGGATGCCTTTCTGACCGGGCGCGCGCAGGTGGTAGGCGTCTGTCATAACCGCAAGTTCCTCTGTCATGACACCGACGTACCGGAAAGTCAGCAGAAGCAGCGTTACCAGCATAGACGGCGCATGCAGTTTTCGCAGTGCGGCCGCGAGGCTGTCGATGGGTGTGGTCGCGATCAGCAGAAAGGAAGCCATCAAACAGAACACGCCCTTCATCATGAGTGTGATCATCGAGACAACCCCGCCGGACACAGGCACATTTCCGATGTACAAGAGCGGTGTCCGGTCAAAAAGCGGATTAAACAGTCCGACCGCCATGACAAGCGGCAGGACAATCCGCAGCTTATAGAAACAGATACGGACCGGTATCCCGCTGATCTGAAACAGGAGAACCGGCCAGAGTACCATCGGAAGCAGTCTTCCGAAATCATATTTAGAAAACGAGACCACGATCAGAATATAGACAGCCGTACAAATCAGTTTGGCGGCTGCATTCAGACCGTGGACCGGAGAATGCTGCGCAGCGAGACTGTCCATAGCAGACAGCTCGCGCAGCGCTTTGTTCATTTTATTCATATCAAACCTGTATGCTGCCTTCCTGTTCTGTGTGTATGATAACACAGAATCGCAGAAGGCGTCAGCATCTTTTTAACGATAATCAGCCTTCCTGGCCGGCTGCCGGATGTTTCTGTTTCTTTCTGAAAAATCCGCCGATCAGGCAGATTATCACTGCCACTGCGGCCACAATTGCCGAACCGACAATACCGGAAACGGTTGTCCCGGCTGCACTTTCGCTGTTTTTAAATGCATAATCCGGCAGGAAAGATGTCTTTTCCTGTATACCTGCCGCTGTATCCGCAGCTGAACTTTCCACACCGAAATTCTCTTCATCCAGCCCCATATTCGCGGAATAACCACTCTCCTGATTCCCGAACAGCGCCCATTCCAGCCCGTCCGGATTGCTGCTTGCCAGCAGGCTTAAACCACCGCCGACAACCAGTGCAACAACAGCCAGTGTCACTACAACACCCTTCAGCGAGCGTTTTCCCGCGTGCTCTCCCTTTGATCGTTCCACATCACGGAGAAGTTCAGGGCGGGATGCATATACATAGTTCAGCACCGCTGCTGTGATCAGACCCTCTACCAGTCCGATTGCCAGATGAATCGGCTGCATCAGCGCACAGAAAGCGCCGAATGGAAGTTCTGTGATGCCGGAAAGACTCGTCTCAAGAACTACCGAAAATGCGCCCATCTGCAGGGTCACGATACATCCGATAATGGATGCCAGCGTGATTCCGGTACGCCTTGCCGCAGTCCCGGCAGAAAACTTCTTACTGCGCATCATCGGCCGCCAGATCAGATAGTAACCGACAAAGCACCCGTAAAATGCCATGTTCCAGACATTGGCCCCCAGAGCCATAAGTCCGCCGTCTGCAAAGAACAGACACTGAATCGCCAGTATTACAATCATCGACAAGAATCCCGCCTGTGGTCCGAGCAGCGCTGACAGCAGCATGCCGCCGCACATATGCCCGGATGAACCCGTTCCCGGAATTGTATAATTGATCATCTGTCCGGCAAAAACCATTGCTGCAGTTACTGCCATTACCGGAAGCTTCTGCGGATCATCTTCCTTCCTGAGCTGATGAATCGATACACCGGCTGCCGTGCCGGATGCCACATACATTGTTGCTGCCACTGCCGGTGCCAGCAAAGCGTCTGCCATATGCATAAACAAATCTCCTTCTTCTGCAGGTTCTGCACGGAATTATATTCCGCCACTGAGACTATTTTGTTACCCGCCGCCTATAGAGGGGGTATCTTCCACTAAGATATATTTTATCCTAGCAGAGAGCGAAAGTGACGTGAAGCCCCTCGGGGGGTTATCTTTTTCCCGCCTTTATGATATACTTTTTCAGAAATTCACAGCAGAAGCCGGCAGCCTTTATTTTTATAGATAGTGCAGGGATAAAGGGTATCCCAATCTAAACTACGAACAGGAACTGTATTTATGAGTACATACAAACATGAACATCCCCATACACACAGTCTGGATCACAGCCATCTGCAGGAGTCTGATTCCTCACATACACACGGCCACCCGCATCACCATACACATAGCGATGAAGAGAAGAAGGCGATTCAGAACCGCCTTTCGCGGGCCATCGGGCACCTGAACAAGGTCAAATCCATGGTGGAAAACGATGCCGACTGCAGCGATGTCCTGATCCAGCTGGCTGCCGTGCGCAACGCGATCAACAATACCGGCAAAGTGGTTCTCAAGAATCATATGAATCATTGTATCGTACATGCAATCGAGGATGGTGATACTGAAACCATCGAGGCGCTGAACCACGCAATCGACCAGTTTATGAAATAGTTTCTGCAGCATTGTATCTGAAAAACCGGAACACGGCGAACTGCCATGTTCCGGTTCTTTACATTTACGCATAATTTTTTCTCTGGCACAGAATCAGTACCCGTCCTCGGATTCCTCGTTGACAACTGCGCCTTCCGCGCGGTTCGGATGCACCATGGAATGTCCCAGATCGATACCGAAAAGAATGGCGAGCACAATGCAGAGAATCACCAGCACGCGGTGTCTGATCTTCATAATCAGGAAATCCAGGATCGGTGCGACCAGATAAACCACAAGGGTGCACAGCACACCGAACGCCAGCAGGCCTTCCGCACAGACTCTTCCATGGATATTCAGGAAATATCCGTCATAGGACCACCACCGTTCATGGAACTTTGTCTCAAGCATCCATCCGCCGATATATTCCAGTACGCCGCTGACGATCATTGCCGCAAAGAATTCCCGCACCGGGTGTTTCCGGAACCGGCTGCACAGCATCAGTACAAAGACGCCGCCGAATCCGTAGATCGGAATCCATGGTCCGAGCATGGTTCCTCTGTTTACCAGAACGCCGAAGCTCATGTAGTGAAGTCCCACTTCCCAGAACCATCCGATCACTGAGAAAATAATAAAGACCAGGAACAGTGTGTAGACGGTGTAGCTGCGCAGAAATGAGAAATTGCCCTGCTTTCTGATTCCCTTGATTTTCCGCTGCGGATTCAGACGCTGCGGATACGCGAGCCCGTCCATGCTCAGCTTGTAGGCTTCAATTGCCAGAATGCGGCCTTCCTGGTTATCGTACTGCTTTTTGCTCTCAACCGAGTCAATCCAGATACTGAACCAGTCCGACAGGAATTTCTTCGCACCGGTCAGTACCGTCCGCTCTTCATAAATCAGTGTAATTTCATCGACAACATCAAAATAGGTCTCCAGCAATTTGATTTTGTCGCATTTTTCATACAGGTACTGATCAAAGAGCCGCTCAGTCCCCTCGATGCCCTGCGCAATTGCCTGTTCGCGGACCTTTACGTAGAATTCTGTCGTGCAGGCAGTCCGGTACGCGGCTCCGTATACAAGATCCGAAATGCCCAGCGTAATATACCCGAGCAGAATCCAGCCGAGCAGTGACAGATAATATTTAAATAATTCCCACTTGTGGCCGTCCATCATTCTGCGGGAAAGTGTAACGGCCTCACGCGGCCGGATGTCCGGATTCTCCGCGACAATATAAGGCACCGCAAAATACGAGAAATATTTGATTATGCCGCCGATGATTGTGAGCGACCAGAGCATCTGCAGGACATATTTGAGAAGCATGGTCATCGATGCCCGGATCCATCTTTTCACCGCGAGAAAATGCAGTCCCTCCAGAAAGCTGACTTTTTCGTAGACACGCGCCTCCAGAAACAGCCGACGCACAACCGCTGAATAGACATTTTTCAGAAATACGAAACTCAGAACAAACACCAGTAAGGAGACAACCGAAATCACAACGCCGACCGCTTTATCGGAACTTACAATTCCTCTGATTCCCTGTGCGATCCGCACCATGATCCTGCCTGAGGAAGCAGCATTGACCACCTCCGCCAGAACACCGCGCGTTCTTCCGAGCGTCCTGCTGTCGTCACCATTTTCGGCAATCTGTTCATCCAGCTCACCTGCGATCTCATCGCCCCGCTGCAGATTGCCGCTCATAAGTTCCGACAGAACACGGTCAGAGTCAAGCACAGCTCCGTCATCGAGAACACTGCCGGGATCCTCCGTGCCGGCCGGTTCGCCGGCTGTCCCTTCCGTGGTCTCTTCATCTCCTCCCTGCCGGATCTCCAGAAACGTTTTGCGGGACAGACCTTCCTTCGCCATCCTGAACTCATTTCCGAAAAACGCCATGACAATCATCAGGAATACCAGCAGAAAATAGTGGCTGCGCACAACCTGACGACTTCTCTTCTTTAGTTCTTTCCGCTGACTGAAAATCAAGTCCTTCTCCATAAGTTACCCCTCACACTTCCTGATGCATGACATCCTCAGAAAAACTGCTGCTCACCGGTCAGCAACCATTTTATTCGCAATGCAGATCGATCACCGTCACTTCACTGTCCGTTCCGATCCGC
Source organism: Eubacterium sp. (assembly GCA_017459675.1). Classification (GTDB taxonomy): domain Bacteria; phylum Bacillota; class Clostridia; order Lachnospirales; family Lachnospiraceae; genus CADBRN01. The sequence continues at coordinate 41,451 of JAFUCM010000017.1, read as the reverse complement.
ATCGGCGGACCGAAATAGCCGACCCCTGCGGTGACAATTGTCTGAACGCCGTCCACAACTTTGTATCCGTACCCGTTCTCATTGAACAGGCGGACGATCAGGTTTCCGGGAAACACCTGCCCGTTGTGCGTGTGGCCGCTGAGCACCAGATCCGCGCCTGCCGCGCCGAGCGCAGCGTATTCAATCGGCTCATGTTCCAGTACAATGACCGGTTTGCTGTGATCCGCCGCGGCCATCACCTCATCCGGTGACAGCCGGTCCGCCGTCCCGTCGCCGGCCTTTTCGCCGTCTTCACGCCCGATAATCTGGATTTTCCCGTCCGCAACGGTCACCATCTCTTCATCCAGAATCATAAATCCCGCATCCTTGAAGAACTGAACCATCTCCGGCGGACGAAAGGCCTCCGATACCGGCGTCGTCGCAAACCCGATAAACAGATCCTCCTCGCAGTCGTGGTTTCCGTAGACGGCATACACGCCTTCTTTTGCCCGGATTCCCCGCAGAATTTCCGCGTAGGTTTCCGGATGCCGCAGTGCCTGGTACGAACTGGTAAAAATATCACCGGCGACCAGTACAACATCCGGCTCCTGCCCGTTGATCAGATCAACCATGCGCTGTGTGAGCTTCGGCTGTGAGTTGGAACTCAAGTGCAGATCTGCGACCAGTGCGATCCTGAGATCTGCCGGCTGCGATGTACCCGTTTCCGCTTTCTTATCGATTGTCACATCAAAGTGCTTCAGCACCGGGCGCTGTGCATGATACATCGCGTAACCCGTCAGTCCCGCGGCACAGACCAGCGCGAGCAGCAAGACCATACCACTTCCTCTCCCTTCTGCCGTTTTGTACTTCTTTGAAAACCTTCCAACCAGAAGAAACAGGAAAAGCCATAACAGCAGGCATGTTCCATAACCTGCAAAAAATCCAAACCAGGCATTACCGGCCCCCTGTAACTGATATTTGAACCGGCCCGGCGGCAGATAGGTTCCGAGCGGTTCCATCAGCTGCAGAAGTATGAAAACAATGCACACCGTGATGCGCAGGACTTTTCGCCTCCTCTGCTTTTTCACGGAACGCCGGATACACCGGTCCGTCAAAAACAAAACCAATACAGAAAGTATAAGATATGCTGCCAGTACATATTTTGTCATGTAAATCCAATCTCTCTTTCTGTTCTTTATTTCTGTTCTTTATTTCTGTTCTTTATTTCTGTTCTCTATTTTCATTCTTTATTTGATCTGCGGAAGTCTGCAGGTAAATGTGATTTCCCCGTTTTTCCACGAAACCTGTATGGTTCCGCGTATCGACTGCAGGAGACTTTCCACAATCGACAGGCCGATCCCGTAACCGTTCTTCCTGTGGTCCGGTGTCTCCTCTTCCGCAATGGTGCGGGCTTCATCCTCCCTGTAAAACCGCTCAAAGAACCGGCTGTAGTCCACAGATTCTCCCGCGGCATAGGTATTTGACACAGCCAGGACGGCGGCCTTGCCGCTTCTGGACAGACCGACCCGGATCGTACCGCCCGCATCACAGTATTTTACAGCATTGTCCGTCAAAAGTGAGACCAGCTGGCGGATCTTGCTCTCGACTGAGCGGAGGATGACCGGATCCTCGATTTCCATTTCCAGCTGCTTGCCGTCCCCGGCCGCAACCGCGGAAAATGATTCTGCCGTCTCTCTTACAAACGGCGCGATGTTCTGCTCCACCAGTTCTCCCGAATCAACCTCCTGGGCACGCACAATCCGGACCAGGTTGCTGATCAGGCCATTCATCCGCTCGACCTGACGCATGGTGGACTGCGTCCACTCGCTTTCGCCGCAGATCATCTCCTGCATCTCAGTATTCGCACTGATGACCGCAAGCGGTGTCTTCAATTCGTGGCTCGCATTGGTGATAAACTGCTTCTGCCGCTCCGCGTTGTCAATCTCAGCCTTCACGACATCCGTCGAGAAAAACCGCATCAGGAAAAACGCAAGAAGCGTTCCGAAGCCGAGCAGAAGCAGCACTGCAAACTGAATCCTGTGCGCAAATGCAACCTGCGTGGTCCGGTCCAGATAAATCACAATCTTCCCGCCGTTATTCCGTTCCGCCACGCAGTAATAATAGCGGCCCAGATTGCCGAAATCCCGAAAGCTGTTCAAAGCCGCGCGCGCATATTCTTCTGCTTCCTCTTCGTCGATATATGCGATGTGAGAGGCCTTTACCTCTTCTACTTCGTTCTCCTCATCGAACAAAACCGAAAAATACCGGGTCGTATAGAAATAATCCGGAGATTCGCCGAAGAAACTGTCAAGTCCGAAGATTCCGCGGAGACTCCAGTCAATATCATCCTCTTTTCCCTCAAAGTAGTACGCTTCTTCTCCCTGTTCCGCCTCCTCCTCGGACAGCAGCGGTATTTCACCGTCATTGTCGACAATCCGGTTCATAATATGTCTTGCCTCATTCCGGATCGTGATGGTACTGAAAAGGTAGACAAATCCGCCCATCAGCAGCATAACCGCGCAGAATGAGAGCGTGGAAATGATGATGAATTTTTTCCGGATTGAATTGATCTGATGTTCCGGCATATGTGCTCTCCTGTAAATTCTTGAACACTTTCACTTTGTTTCCAGGCAATACCATCCGCCCCGTTCTCCTGTAATCTGTACGGAAGCGGCAACCCCCGACAGCTTTCGCCGCAGATAACTGACATACAGGAATACCGTATCGCCATCTGCATCCGGCTCATCCGGCCAGACCCGCTCGAGAACATACTCTGTTGTAAGCTGCTTTCCCGGGTTAAGTGTCAGAAGCTGCAGCAGTTCAAATTCCTTGATGGAAAGCCGCATCGTGTTTTCCGCCTTCAATTCAAGCGTATCCGCATCCAGCGAATAATTTGCAAATGCAACAACCTTTTTGTCGTAGCGGGTGCGCCTGCGCGTCATGGCATTGACGCGGGCCAGCAGTTCCTTCATTGCAAACGGTTTGGGCAGATAATCATCTGCGCCGGCATCCAGTCCCTCAACGCGGTCATTTACTTCTGCTTTGGCTGTCAGCAGCAATACCGGAAGATTCATATTCTGTTCGCGCATCTTCCGAAGGACCGTAATTCCGTCGAGTTTCGGCATCATGATATCGAGAATCACGGCATCATATCCGTTTTCAGCGAGACAGTCCAGCGCCGCCTCCCCGTCAAACACTGCATCCACACTGTATCCGGCATGCTCCAGCATCGCCTTCACAACGCGGTTGAGATCCTCGATATCTTCTGCAAATAACAATTTCAATGGTTGTTCCCCCATTTCCCTACAATTGATTAATCATGTCCCGCAGCGTCTGCATCGACTCATCTGTCGAGGCCAGCTCATCTGCGCACCGCTTCAGCTCCCGTTCGATCAGCTCCGTGTTGCCGGTAATGGTTTTCTTATAGCTCATGTGGTGCTCAAGCGCGGCCCATGTATCCTGCGAGATCGTCCGCAGCTGGATTTCCACGTAATACAATTCTGAAACCCGCAGAATCATATGATAGCTGCGGTAGCCATTTGGCTTTACATGACGGATATAATCACGTTCCTCAATCAATACAACATCCGGCAGTGACAGCAGATGTTCACGGATCGTATAGATATCATCAAGAAATGCACAGACAATCCGGATGCCGATCGCGTCGCGGATGATCTGTGTCGCGGACTCCTGCGTCTCCGGAAGTCCCTTTCTGCGGCATTTTTCCCGCATGCTTTCATCTGACTTGATCCGCGCGCGGATATGCTCGATCGGATCCATGCCGATCTCCTCTGTCATCTCCGCACGGATCGCCGTAATCTCATCTGTCAGCTGCCGCAGGATTTTTTTCATTTCGGGGTAGGCATCGCCATATATTCTTTCCATACTGCCTTCCTCATCGTTGCGGAATTTTGTTTATCTGCTGTTTTGCGTTACCTGAAAAAACAGGCTGCCGCTCTGCGGCAGCCTGCTTCTGATTCTTCTTACTTCTGCATCTGATAAATGATGCTTACTTAAAGTATCCGTTCTTCACGAATCCGGTAACACCGCTGTACCTTACTTTCAGCCAGTTATTTGCTTCTCTGCCGATTACCGTAACCGTTCTGCCTGCCGGAATTGCCGTAATGATGTTTGTTCTGGTTCCGGAAGCAGGTGTACTGCGCAGGTTCAGCGCGGTTCTGGTCACCTTGTTATAAGGATTGACCGCCCCGATTCCCATGCGGGACTGGTCATCTGTGAAGTGACCGCCGCGGATGTAGCCTTTTTTCTTTTTATATTTGATCTTGTACCAGTTGTTGCTCTTCTGGGCTTTGATCTTTACCGTCGCCCCTTTCGGGATGATCATGATGACATTGTCGTTGTTCGCTGTGCTCATGGAGCTGCGCATCTTGATCGCTTCGGCCATGACGCGTTTCTTCTTGCTGCTCTTCGTTGACGCGGACGGTACCTTCGTCGGCTTAATGCTGGAAGAACTGCTGCTCTTGCTGGAGGCGCTCATTCTTGACCGGTCGTCCGTGAAATGGCCGCCGCGGATGTAGCCCCGTTTGCCATTCGCGCTGACATAATACCACATGTTTGCCTCGATGGACAAAACGCTGACGGTCTGCCCTTTCCGCACCAGGCCGATAATATTGGATCTGTTCGCGGTACTTCTGGAGCTTCGCATGTTCAGATCTTCCGCCATCGTCTTATAGCCGAGAACGGTCGCACCTGACCGCAGGTATTTGCTGTTTACGTATCCTGTCGTTCCGCTGTACAGAACGCGGAACCATGAACCCGGCTTCGCGAGTACCTGCACCTGACTGCCTCCCGGAATGACACGGATTACTTTGTAGTTGGTGCCTCCGCCTGTGCGCATATTCAGCGCCGTTGTCGTTGTTCTGTATTCTGCCGCCTGTACATTCTCTGCCCGGATCCCCGGAACTGCAATGCCTGCCGGTGAGAGGATTCCGACTGCCAGTGCTGCAATGAGACAGAACAGAATCAGGACGCTTCTCTTTGTTCGTTTATACATACTGTCCTCCTCCTTTACAAACAATCTTTTTTGTTCAATCCCGCCTTCTCTCCCCGGCGGGAACTCCCCCCACTTTATCTTTCGTTTCTGTGTGTTTTTATTATGCACGAAATACGTGTTTTCGTCAATTTTTTTCTGAATACTTCGCGTTTTCAGTGTGTTTTTGCAAGAAATATTACGTATTATTTACAATTCCAGGCCCATACTTTTCAGATCGGCAACAACCTCATCATACATCTGCTGCCATTCCGGAACCGGCTCGATCGTCTCCATATTATAGGAAACATCAAACGGCTGGCCGTCATTGCCGCCTTTCTGTTCAAAAATGTGCTCATATTTTTCCAGAATCTTCAGCACCAGGTTATTTGCCGTCTGCCGGGGCATTCCCATGCGCGCAACTGCCTTGCCGACCTCGCCCATCAGCCGGCATTCCAGGCCGGTTCCGTGCGGCACTCTTCCGTTTGCGGCGCCCAGCCCCTCCAGATGTCCGCCGCTGACAGTTACAACGATGGAGTTGGCAGCAACTTCATAGAGCAGTTCCTTCGTCAGACTTCCGCTGGCCGGCCACAGATCGCAGACAATAATTGCCGGTGCATTCTTTGCAAATGTCTGGCAGAGTACAGACTGCAGCCACAGACAGCCGCGTGCCGTCGTTGCCACATCACGGATATGAATCGGATGGCAGAGATGATAATCTGCCGCCGCAAACCAGTTTGCCGCCAGGATGGACGCAATCATAATCATGCAGCTTCCGGGGGCATCACCGCCCAGACCTCCGACCATCGTACACGCAAGCGATGCATTTTTCATGCCGTAATCAAGCGAATTGGCTGTCCGGACCAGATTGCCGTTGTCCATAATCAGCTCATTAAATAATGCGACCAGATGTGAATCACAGGGACGCAGATATTTCTCGGCCGCCGCAGCGAGATCACCGACTTCTGTTACAGAACTTTCTGCCGCCAGAAGTCCGAGACCGGGTCTTCCCACCTTTTCCAGCGCGCGGTGGAGATACTGCATCTCGCGGCGGACTGCAATGACCTCTGTCGGCTCACCGCTGGCAACCGGGAACCCGTCTACATCAATCAGAGAGCCGCAGGTCATGAGATCTATGACCGGCTCCTTTGCGACACTTTCGATAATCGGATAATACAGACGCTCCGGGGTCGGACAGCCGGGATTGCCGGCCCAGATCGCCGGCGGGCGGCGGTCCTCAATTCCGCGCGCCACAAGCGTATAAGCGTCCTTGCCCTCTCCCATCGTCAGTTCTGTCTTCATATTTGCGACACCCTCGTCGATCTCCTCCGGTGTCAGCTTCATAATCCGGCCCGTTGTCATATTATAGATGCCCGTGCGGATCAGAAGCTCCCGTGCCGCCGCGAACATATCATCCAGCAGCTGGTCATCCTGCGGAATCAGTACATCCTTATCCCAGTCAAACTCATAATCCCCGACCAGTTCCATGACATTGTCGATGATATAGTCCATGTCCCAGTCTTCCTTGGCGACCTTCTCACCCGTCTTACTGCGCTCATAAAGATTCAGAAACTGCTTTGTATTCATACAGTGTGATCTCCTTTATATTCATTATCGCTGTATCAGTTTCGCTCCGTTTTTATAGCTTTCTCCCAGTATACCGTACAGACTTCGTTTCGTGAAGTGCGTGAGAGAGAAAAATCCTGTGCGTACAGATATATCATGTACTCACAGGATTTCCTGCAAAAAATGGAATAACAGCTCAGCCGTCATGCCCCAGATGACGCCGTGTTCCGTCTCGTAGAAATAGAATCTGCGCGGAATGCTCCGCATCGGGTAAGACCGGCCGCCGGGAATGAGATGATACGGAAAATCCTCGTTCAGTTCTGCCTGCATGCGCGCCTTATGAATCAGCGGCGGATGCTCTGCAAACCATGAAAGCGGGATGGTAAATACCTCCGCGACTTCTGCCTCCGCATATGTGCCGTGGTAATCATGAAGAATACCAAGCACAGAAGTGACATCACCGCCGCCCGGTCCCGGCATACAGTGCATCGGTGCAATCACCTCAATCTGTTCCTCCGGTATCAGCAGTTCCTCTGATGTCTCGCGGACAGACGTTTCCGCCGGGCGCTCTGTCTTCTCGATCCTGCCGCCCGGAAAACAGATTTCCCCGCCCTGCCGAACGTCCGCACTCCGCTTCTCAAACAGAATCGAAATGCCCGCCTCTGTCTCCAGCAGCGGAATCAGAACCGCAGACGGTTTCGCATGCGGCGGCTGGATCCGCTCCACATGATGACCGGCCAGATTCTCCCTGAGCAAACTCAGTTTTTCCTTCATAATTCTATCTCCAGCTCTCTCATGCATCATATTCTGATTCTGTACGTCCCGCTATCTTCAATATCCCTGTTTTTACAGAAAAAGCTGCCGCAGCAGCGGCAGCTTTTTCACCTTAAACATACAATTCCCTCAGCCTTACTGACCAATCTGCCAGGATGTTGTAACATTTTCTACGAAGAAGTTCTGCAGAATGATTTCATCATCAGGCATAACCTCGCCGTCAGCAACGAGGACATTGCCTGCGTTGTCCTTCAGTTCGCCTGCGAAAACATTCACTTCGCCGGACTCGATCTTAGCCTGCAGATCTTTCACCTGACTGACAACTTCTTCCGGAACAAAGTCTGCAAAGTCTGTCAGCTTGGAGCAGTCGCCGCCCCAGTAGTAAGCGTCGTTCTGTGTTGCATTTCCTTCTGCGACATTGATCATAATGTTCTTGAAGATCGGAGCAAAATTCCAGGTATGAGATACAAGAACTGCTTCCGGTGCAAGATAGGACATATCATTGTGATAGCCGACAACGAATGCGCCGTTTTTCTCGCAGGTTTCCGGGATTGCCGGAGAGGATGCCTCCATACCCATGTACTTGATGCCTGCATCGATCAGTGACTGTGCACACTGGGTCTCTTTGTCGATATCGTACCAGCTGTCAGCAGATGCAACTTTCACGGTTGCTTCCGGATTTGCATACTTTGCACCGAGTGCATATGCGTTGATCGCTGTACGGACGGAGAACTCGTTATAAGATGCAGAGAATCCGAGCTCTGTATTTTCATCCTGTGAAAGCAGCTCACTTGCGTAACCTGTCAGGAACATACCCTCATAACTTCTGATCTCATAAGCAATCAGATTGTCTACCTTGTTGCCCCACTGTGCGAAATACACATCCGGATTTGCTGCTGCGATTTCCGGCAGGAAGGAAGCATAACCGGTAGATGCGCCGAAGATCAGGTTGCAGCCTTCATTGATCAGTTCTTCTGCAGCTGCCTGTGTGGTTGCCTGATCGGTATCATCAATCTCTTCAAGAACGATCAGGTTCTCTTCCGGAATGCCGAGTTCATCCATTGCTGCAACGATGCTCTCATGCGTTGCCTGGCACCAGCCGCCGTCGTTGATGACGTAGGACTCGATCTCACCGATCTTGATATTTGAGAAATCAGTGCCGTCTGCCGGTTCCTGCGCCTCTGCATCCTGGGCAATCCAGTTGATCTCTCCTGTGGCAGCAGCCTCTTCACCTGCAGCCTCTGATGCGGCTGCCGTCTCCTCTGCTGCTGAAGAAGCTGCTTCTGCTGTCTCCTCTGCTGCAGATGACGCCGCTTCCGCTGTCTCCTCTGCCGCAGATGATGCTGCTGAGGATGCAGCTGCAGATCCTGCGGACGCTGCGTTCTGATCGCTCTCACCGCATCCTGCAAAGACTGATGCTGCAAGAACAGCTGCAAGGCAAATGCTTACGATTTTGTTTTTCATGTTTCTTTCTCCTCCTGAAGCTCTGGTTAAAAATATCTTTCCTCACCGGCTCTCGCGATCGTACGGGATCGTGAGCGCAGCCGGTGCACTGGAACGTCGTTTCCGGAAATTTCCGGTGGTAAAAATCAGCGCGATGATAGTCGCGATATACGGAAGCGCCGAGAAAAACTGCGACGGCACCTGCGGGAAATACATCTGAATGTCGATGCCGATGATACTGATGGCGCCGAACAGCAGGCCGCCGAATACCGCGACCAGCGGATTCCATGCGGCAAATACGACGAGCGCCACCGCAATCCAGCCCTTGCCGCTTGTCATGCCGTCACTCCAGAAATTAGTGTAATCCAGCGAAATGCACGCCCCGCTGACGGCTGTCATCACACTGCCGAATATGACATACGCATAGCGCAAAGCATACACGTTATAGCCCGCCGAGTCAAGTGCTGCCGGATTTTCCCCGAGTGCGCGCAGAATCATGCCGGCCCGTGTCTTATACAGATAGATCATGGAAACCGGTATGATAATATACATAATATACACCAGGATACTCTGGTTAAAGAGTGACGGGCCGATCACCGGAATCTTTGAGAGCCCCGGAATTGCGATCGGATTGAATGCCAGATTTGCATTTACGCCGCTGACTTCTTTTCCGATAAATCCGGAAAGCCCGGTACCGAAGGTCAGCATCGCCATGCCTGCGACTGTCTGATCCGACTGCAGACTGACTGTCAGGAATGCAAACACCAGACCGAGTGCCGCGCCGACAACAATCACGACAAGCATGGCCAGCGCCAGATTCTGCCGGTGAACGGCAACCAGATAGCCGGATACCGCGCCCATCAGCATAATTCCTTCCAGGCCAAGGTTCATGACCCCCGCACGCTCTGCGAAGATTTCGCCGATCGCCGCATAGAGGACGGTTACGGCATAGACAACCGCGGTTGATATAATCGAAACCAGAAGTGTTGTACTCATGCGTCCGCACCTCCTTCCGCCGTTTCCCGCCGGGCAAACCGGTAGCGGATAAAGAATTCACCTGCAATAACAAACAACATAATGCTTCCCTGTATCATCATGGCCACCTGCGACGGCACGCCGGTAATCTGCACCGCTACTGCTGAAATCTGCAGCGCGCCGAAGAAGAACCCGACCAGAAGACAGACGAGTGGATTCAGTCCTGCAAGAAACGCCACGACGATACCTGTATAACCGGCATTGTTCGGCAGATCCGCCTGTACCCGGTGAATGATGCCGGCGACCTGTGCAAAGCCTGCAAGCCCGGCGATGGCACCGCTTACGCCGAGAACAATCAGAATATTTTTCGCGACCGACATGCCCGCGTACTGCGCGGCACGGGGACTTCTGCGGATGACCTCCATCTGGTATCCGCCGGTCGTCTTTGTGTGGAAAAACTGAAGCGCCGCAGCAATCAGAATTACGATAATCAATACAGAATTGATTCCTGTATTTCCGAGTTCCGGAAGCCAGTAACGCTCGTCAATGATCCGGGTCTGTGCGACCATCTGATTCAGCATTTTCCACGGCCCGTACATCAGGAAGTTCAGGACATACAGGAAAATGTAGTTCAGCATCATCGTGAGAATGGTTTCATTAACACCCCAGAATGCTTTCGGAATTGCAGCAAGCAGTGCGGCCGCTCCGCCGCCAAGAACAGCTGCAATAAACATCCCGAGTATTTTCAGAGGCGGCGGCATCACCGGTCCGTACAGTGCAAAACCTACACAGAACACAGCGCCCAGCGCGTACTGTCCCTCCGCTCCGATATTGTTCAGATTCATCCGGTAGCCAAATGCAACCGCGAGACCGGTCAGCATCAGCGGAATTCCTGCCTCGATGCTTCGGCTCAGGCCGCTCGGAGAACAGATGGTCTTCAGCATTTTCCCGTAAACAGTCAGTGGATTAAATCCGACAGCCACAAGAAAAATCCCGCTGAATATCAGCGCAAGAATTACGAAAAGAACCGGATTGAGCACCCGGTACCAGGCGGGCACCCCAATTCGCTTTTTGAGATAGATCCGGCCGCGCATTATCTGTCCCCTCCTTTCCGGTTTTCTCCGGACTCTCTTTCTCCGGTCATCATTCTGCCAATTTCCATAATATCCGTTTCATCGATATTCCGGATTCCCATCAGCTCTCCGTCACAGAGAACACCGACCCGGTCACACATATCGAAAATTTCATCCAGTTCCTCTGAAATAAATACAACCGCCGCGCCCTTCCAGCTCTGCTCGTTCAGAATCCGGCGGATCACTTCCGCCGCGCCAATGTCAAGTCCCCGCACGGGATATGCCGCGACAATCAGCTGCGGATTCCCCGCTACCTCCCGGGCGAACAGGAGTTTCTGCTGGTTTCCGCCCGACATCAGACCGACCGGATAAGACACGCCCGCGTGCTTGATTTCATAGGCATCCGTATAGGCATCGGCATCTTTCTGCATCTGCTCTTCCTGCAGGATGCCCGCCCGGCTGTATTTTTTCTGGTTATATTCCTTCAGAATCAGGTTGTGTTTCATATCCAGTTCGAGAACCAGACCTGTCGTTCTCCGGTCCTCGGGAATAAATGCGACACCGCGCCCGATCCGGTCCCTGACAGAAGCTCTGGTAATATCGGACCCCTGCAGCATGATCTTACCTGCTGTCACCGGCCGCAGCCCTGTAATGACTTCAGAGAGCTCACGCTGTCCGTTCCCGGCGACACCGGCAATACCGAAAATTTCCCCTTTCCGGATGGAAAGTGAGATATCTTTCAGCGCCGGGAGGTTTCTGTCATTTCTGGCGGATACGCCTTCCATGGTAAATACGATCTCATCCCCGGGTTCACGGTCCAGAGACCGCTTCTGCGTTCCCATGCTGGTGCCGACCACAGCCTCTGTCAGACGCTCCACTGTGGCATCCGCGGCCAGCATCGTGTCCGCGACGGTTCCGCCCTTGAGTACGGTAATGCGGTCCGCGTTGTTCATGACCTCATTCATCTTGTGGGAGATCACGATCACCGCCTTGCCGCTGTCCGCCATTCTGCGCAGTGTGTCAAACATATGCTGCGCCTCCTGCGGCGTAAGAACCGCAGACGGCTCATCCAGAATCAGAATCTCCGCTCCCTGGTAGAGCAGTTTTACGATCTCGACGCGCTGCTGCTCGCCGACCGAAAGCTGCCACACATAGGCGGATGCATCCACCTCCAGATTGAATTCTTTTGCACATGCGTCAATTTCGCGCTCAATTTGTTCCTTCTTCAGGAAAAAGCTTTTATTTTCAGAATATAAAAAGACATTCTCGGCCACAGTCAGCGTCGGAATCAGGCGGAAATGCTGATGCACCATCCCGATTCCGAGCGCGACCGCATCTTTTGGCGTACGAATGTCTGCTCGCTTTCCCTTATAATAAATTGCACCGCCGTCAGGGGCATAGATCCCCGTAAGGACGTTCATCAATGTACTCTTTCCCGCACCGTTCTCACCGAGCAGCGCATGGATTTCGCCCGGATAGATTTCCAGATTGACCCCGCTGTTTGCAGTAATCAGGCCGAAAGTCTTCTTGATCTGCCTCATTTCAATAATCGGAGACGCCATATTTTTTCCTCATACACTATGCCGGTCTTCAGTTACGAATGTCTGTATCAAAGGGCCGCTGCATCAGGCATCTTCATGCGGCATATCCACATGCATCAGAATCTTCTGTAGCGGTATTTCACCGCCGCCCGGTAGCCCTCGCAGAGTGCTGTCGCCAGCAGAATACTTCCGATGATATCTGTCGTCCAGTGGACACCGGACAGAAACCGTGCCAGGACCGTTACGGACGCGAGTACCCACGCACCGAACTCAAGAATATGCCGTGTTCCCGCATCCTTGACCCGGAGTCTGATCTGCGCCGTAATTGCACCGATTACTGAAATCGAAAGCAGTGTGTGTGATGACGGATACGAGAGTTCCAGTCCCTTTTCCGCATCCAGAATCACCGGTCTCCAGTTGATGGAAAAATGTTCTGTTACAAGATAGATCACAAGCACTGCGATCCCGTACAGAATATAAACCTTCAGATCCCAGTTTACCTTCCGGATGCTCCGCTTATGTACTGCCTGAATGACGGTCAGAAGTGCGACACAGAGCCCGCCCAGCAGGACAATTGCGCCGAGTATATTCGAGAGTGTGTAAAATCCCTGATGGAACCCGCCGAGCCGGTTAAACACTGCCCCGTTCAGCTTCGCGAGTCCGACAGATGTTCCCTCGGGCCCGATCGGCTCCACATTCACAAACCGCACGATGATTGTAAAAATGAGAAAGGCGGCGAGAAAAATGCAGCCCCGTATAAAATATTTTCTGGATCTTTGTCGTAATGCCACTGTTTGTACTTCCTTTCTCAAATGTGACATCAATCAGCACATTCGTATTCCTTACAGAACACCCACAAACGTATAATCCTTATCCTCGACCGCTTTTTTCACAGCAGCCTCATCGAAGTCTCCGGATAGTTTCAGTACTGCGCGGTTTTCTTCGTGGCTGGGCACTGCTTCTGCCACGAAGTCGAGTGCTTCGAGTGCTTTTTTAACGGTTGCCTCGCAGTGTGTGCACATCATGCCTTCAATCTGTACTGTTTTTTCCATCTGGCTGCTCCTTTCTTCTGCTGCTGTTGTTATGTTGTTTTGATCTGCAGCCGCATGGCTGCCGTCATTCTGTATGTCATCGGCCGTCGTTCCGGCTTCGCCGTTTTCATTTGTCCTGCCTGTGTCTTTTGTTTCCGTCCTTTTCCGCCGCGGGCGGTCATGGGATGCATCGTGCAGGCGGAACAGGTTCAGCCGCAGTGCATTCATGCAGACGGTAAAACTTGATAAACTCATTGCCGCTGCGCCGATCATGGGGTTCAGCTTCCACACAAACAGGCCGGCTGCCAGCGGAATGCAGATCACATTGTAGAAGAATGCCCAGAACAGGTTCTCATGGATATTGCGCAGGACCGCCCGGCTGAGCCGGATTGCCGCTGCCGCATCCTTCAGGGAGCTGTTCATCAGAACGACATCAGCACTGTCAATGGCCACGTCTGTCCCCGCGCCGATCGCGATGCCGGTATCGGCCCGTGTCAGTGCCGGGGCATCGTTGATGCCGTCACCGATCATGATGGTGCGGCCCTGTTTCTGCAGTTCCCGGATCACGGCCTCTTTTCCGTCCGGCAGAACACCGGCCACGACGTCGTCCACACCGGCCGCCGCGCCGATCGCACGGGCCGTCCGCTCGTTATCGCCTGTCAGCATGACAACGCGCAGGCCGAGATTCTGCATTTCACGGATCGCCTCAGCCGAATCCGGCTTGATGACATCTGCGACCGCTATAACACCAAGCAGGTTTCCGTCTTCCTCAAAGTAAAGCGGCGTCTTTCCTGCTTCTGCAAGCTTTGCGGCTTCCTGTTCAAACTGTCCGGAAATGCTGCAGAATTCCCGGATATAGCTGCTGTTTCCGCCGTGCAGGCGTTTGCCGCCGACAACCGCTTCCAGACCTTTGCCCGGCTGCGCGAGGAACGCTGCCGTCTCCTGCGCCGGGATCCGGTCTGCCTCTGCCCGCGCGACAATCGCTTTTGCAAGCGGATGTTCACTCTTCTGCTCGAGCGCATATGCCGCCGCGAGCAGCTTATCTTCTGTCACATGTTCTGCCGGAAGCAGGTCTGTTACCGCAGGTTCCCCGGAAGTGATGGTGCCGGTTTTATCCAGCGCAACCACATCGGTTTTCCCTGTATTTTCCAGTGCCTCACTGGTTTTAAACAAAATACCGTTCCGCGCGCCGAGTCCGTTTCCGGCCATAATGGCCACAGGTGTTGCCAGACCCAGTGCACACGGGCAGGAAATCACAAGCACGGAAATACCGCGCGCAAGTGCAAAGCTCAAGGATTCGCCGTGCAGCAGCCACCCGATGATCACAACTGCGGCAATCCCGATCACGGCCGGCACAAACACGCCGGACACGCGGTCCGCAATCCTTGCAATCGGCGCCTTGGTCGCCGCGGCGTCCGAAACCATGCTGATGATCTGCGCCAGCGTCGTATCCGCGCCGACGCGCTCCGCCCGGCACTGAAGGTAGCCGGACTGATTGATGGTCGCCGCACTGACACGGTCGCCGGGATTCTTATCCACCGGAATGCTCTCACCGGTCAGGGCTGATTCATTGACCGCACTGATGCCTTCGAGCACTGTGCCGTCCACCGGGATACTCTCGCCCGGCCGCACAACAAAAATATCGCCTGCCGCAACCTCACCGACTGCGACCTCTGTCTCTTCGCCGTCCCGCAAAATCACTGCCGTCTGCGGGGCAAGCTTCATCAGACTCTTCAGGGCATCCGTCGTCCTGCCCTTGGACATGGCCTCCAGCATTTTCCCGACGGTAATCAGTGCCAGAATCATGGCCGCCGACTCGAAATACAGCTGATTGTGATACAGTTCCATCAGCTCCATATTGTCAGCGCCCTTTGTGATCATGCCGCACATTTCATAGAAGACGAAAACGCTCCATCCGAAGGATACGCCGGAGCCCATGGCCACCAGCGTGTCCATATTCGGCGCACCGTGCCGCAGCGAACCGAATCCGCTGATAAAGAATTTGCGGTTGATGATCATGACAATCGCTGCAAGAATCATCTGCGTCAGGGTCAATCCCAGGTGATTGTGGTGAAAATATGCGGGGAGCGGCCAGTTCCACATATTGTGGCCCATCGACACATACATAAGCACGGCAAGAAATGCCGCAGACAGGATCAGACGCCGTTTCAGGAGCGGCGTCTCCCGGTCACGCAGTGCCTCCTCCTGTGCAGCAAATGCAGCGGCCGCCGAAGCTTTCTCTCCGCTTTCTGCCGCCTGTGCACCCTGCACCTCTGCGCCGTAGCCGGCATCCGTCACTGCCCGGATCACTTCCTCCGGCGCGGCAGTTCCCTCCACGCCCATGGAATTGGTCAGCAGACTGACTGCCACAGATGTGACGCCCGGCACCTTCGCCACCGCTTTTTCCACGCGTGCCTGGCAGGCCGCGCAGCTCATTCCCGTTACCGTGTACTTATCCAATGTCCTGCCTCTTATTATTTAATCCGTGTTCCCTCCGGAACAATATCATCCACGAAAACAACCTGACAGCCGCATGCGTTATTGGTGGCCGCCAGCAGCATACCCTCGCTCTTGACGCCGGTAATGCGGGCCGGCTCCAGATTTGCGATGACAATGATCTTCTTGCCGACAAGCTGCTCCGGCTTGTAATCATGCTTGATGGAAGAAACGATTACGCGCTCCTTCAGACCGTCATTCAGGGTCAGCTTGTAGCAGCTGTGTGATTTTCTGATCTCCTGGCACTTCAGGATCTTGCAGACACGCAGATCCAGCTTGTCGAAGACATCGAGCGGGATCTCTTCCTTCACCGGCTCGACCGGATCCGGCTCGCCGTATTCGACGACCTGCTCTTCCTCTTCCGGCTCTTTGTTCAACTCGGAAATCGGTGTCTGCTCCTCCTCTGTCTTCGGTGTGGAGAAATCCAGCAGACGCAGGTAGCTTTCCTTCTCGATCGCATACAGGAACAGATACAGACGCGGTCCCTTCTCCTTATTCAGGAGCAGCTTATAGACTGCCTTGAAGAACGCACCCTGCAGCTTTTTCAGATTTTCTGCATCCTCGCCGAAAACCTGCTTCGGAATGGCATACAGTTCCTGGTTCAGCTCATCGAGGCTGTATTCCTGCGTGCTGAGGTATTCATACAGAAGGGTGATTTCCTTCTTCTCATCGTCATTCAGCGCCTCATAAACTTCCCAGTTGCGGTACGGAATCAGCTTGTTCGCATTTTCCGGCGCACAGTTCTCGAGCCAGTACTTTGCGAGGTCCAGACGCTCCTTGAATTCTTCATATTTATATGGCTGGTTGATCTTCTCAAAGACGGTCTCCAGCATCGGCACGTTGAAGTCGACGATGGAACCCAGCTGTACCAGAAGAGACATCGGAACCGTATGGATCTTCTCATCTGTCAGCAGACAGTTTTCGATGATCGTCTTAACGCGCTCATCCGCCTCACCGCTGATGTACTGGTTGTACTGCTTGTCGAACTCAAAATACTGCCGCAGAATGCCGTCGTCAAAGCAGAGATCAAATGCCTTGTTCGGCTCAACGCGGGAGTACAGCCACAGCAGGATCTGCGGCTGATAAATCTTCAGCAGCGTATCCGGTGTCAGATTCAGGCCTGAGGAACCGGACATTTTGCCTGTCGTTCCCTTGATGCCGATAAATTCATAGCCCTTGAAGACCGGCGCCTTGATGCCGTAAATCTTCTCGGCAATCACGCGGCTGGTATCATAAGAGCCGCCCGGTGCAGCGTGATCCTTGCCGCCCGGCTCAAAATCAACCTGCTCATATTTCCAGCGCATCGGCCAGTCGACCTTCCAGGCCAGCTTGCAGTTGGTGTCCTTATGGAAGTCAAATGTGCCGGTGTGGCCGCATTTGCAGGTATATTCTGCGACCTTATCCGCATCACTGTAGCCCGTAATCTTCGTTGTGTCGCGCTTGCATGCCGGACAGTAAATGCTGACCGGATAGTAGGCCTCTTTCTCACCCTCTGCAGCATCCTGTGTCCGGAAGCTGTTCAGAATGTCAAAGATTTCCGCACGCTTGTCCAGCGCTGTAATAATGTCATCACGATAAGCACCGGAGCGGTACAGTTCGCCCTGGTGGCGGTAGTCCATCTTAATACTGAACTTCTCGATTGCCTGCTCGAATTCCTTCTCGAAGTATTCTGCGTAGGTCTTCTCTTCTGTCGGAAACGGATTCGGAACATCGACATACGGATACCCGATGTATTTCTCAAATCCTTCTGTAATCTTCTCAACATTGACCGGCACCTTGCGCAGACGGTCAAATTCATCCCACGAAAACAGGAGACGGGCCTTTTTACCTCTGCGCTCCAGCGCGCGGACGACAAACAGACTGGTGGCAATGTCACGGAAATTTCCGATATGAATGGAACCGGACGGGCTGATTCCCGCCGCACAGACATATTCTTCCTTATCGGGACTTCTCTTAATCAGTTCTTCAGCGATCACATCTGACCAATGCATAGTAATATTCCTCTTTCATTATTTTAGCTTTTGAGTCGTGTCCAATTATGAAGGAAACAGCCCAAAAAATCAACATCCTTTATACGTGATGCACAGCATCGTCAAATCATCAAACTGCGGGGCGCCTTCTGCGAACCGGTCCACATCCCTGCGGACTGTCTGCAGCGTCTCCTGCGCAGACATCCCCCCGGTCTGATTCAGTGCGCCTAGCATCCGCTCGCAGCCATAGAATTCCTCCTGACTGTTTGACGCCTCGGCGACCCCGTCCGTATACAGGAACAGCGAAGCGCCGGGTTCCAGCGCGAGGGTATATTCTTTGTATTTCATTCCCGCCATGCCGCCGATGACAAAGCTGTGTTTGTCGTGCAGGAGCTCATATTCACCGCCCGGATGCCGCACAGCCGGATATTCATGCCCGGCATTTGCAGCCGTCACGACGCCTGTCTTCAGATCCAGAATGCCGAACCATACCGTCACAAACATATCCACTTTTGCTGAACCGCAGATTTTCTCGTTCGCCCGGCGCAGTACTTCTGCAGGAGAATATCCTTCAGATGCAAAGTTATTCAGAACAATCATGGCGGACATCATAAAAAGTGCCGCCGGAATTCCCTTGCCGGATACATCCGCAATCACCAGGGCGAGATGATCTTCGTCAATCAGGAAGAAGTCGTAGAAATCGCCGCCCACCTCTTTGGCCGGATCCATCATTGCGTAGATATCAAATTCCTGCCGTTCCGGATATGGAGGAAAGACACGCGGCAGCATACCCAGCTGGATTTTTGCCGCAAGACCAAGTTCTGTCTGGATCCGCTCTTCCTCCGCCGCGGCTTTCATCAGATTATTCTCGTATACTGTAATGTCCTGCTCCATCCCGGCCATCACATGGCTCAGTTCTTCCAGTTCATCTCCCGTATTGACATTCAGCTGCGTAAAGATATTCTTGTCAGTGTGTTCACCGGTCCGGCTCATCGCATACTGTTCCGCTGCTTTTGAGATTTCCCGGATCGGCTTCACCAGACGTTTCTTCATAACTGCGCGGATAATCAGGAAAATAATCACGAGCACAATTGTCAGAACAAGTGAATATAAAAATGTGAAGATCGCAGAAGATGCATTTACATAGGAAAGCGGAATATCCGACATCGCAAATGCGATGATTTTCCCGTCATGATTCAGAACCGGATCCGCAATGGTAATCAGTTCTCCATACCGGTGCGACAGATTCCTGTGTGCCAGAATATCCTTCTCCGTTGAAAAAAAGGCGTCGATCTCTTTCTGATCCGCCTGTTCCCACTCGCCGACCCTGGCATTCCACTCCTGATCCGACTCTTTTGGATCCAGCAAATAGACCAGTGTCATCTGCTCCCGGTCGTACATGGCCAGATAGACATCCTTCTCCAGAAAACTGTACCGGCTTTGATCTTTTTCCAGAACAGCGGTTGTCTCTTTGTAAAAATCACTTTCCAGAAATGGTGCGAAATAAGCGCGGTATGCGTCTGAATCCTGCTGGCTGCGGATTTCATCCGGGATGCTGTCATACGTATCTATAACCCCGTTCACGTATTCTTCCAGTCCGTCAGCCATTTCAATCGTATGCCTGAGGCCGACTGCCGCATTGGAACCGCTCATCGACAGCAGTGTCGTGACGCCCACTTTCATAAAGCCCCAGTTCAGCATCGTTGAAATCGCCAGGATTACCAGTACCGCAGCTGCAAGAATCCACAGGATCGCACTGGATATGGATTTATTCTTTTTTCCCTTTTGGACTGTTTTCTCATTCCGGGTCAATCATCCGGCCTCCGTATTACCTCGTCAATAGAACTGCTTCTTCTTATTCGACAGATTCGTCATTTCTGTCTTTCTTGTAGGCGGGAACCTCATCCATCAGCTCCGTCGTCATAATCACCAGCGCGCGCCGGAGCGCTTCCAGCTCGTCCGGTGCGAGCCGCTCTTCCAGGCGGTCCCAGACAGCGTGCTCATACTTGCTGCTGATATTGAAATAATCCTCATATTTCTTTGTCGGCCGCAGGTAAACTTCGCGCTTGTCCTGCTTCGAGGGAATCCGCTCCAGATACCCTTTCTTGACCAGATTATTGACCTTATAGGCCGCGTTCGGCGGCGAAATATTAATGAAAGAAGCGAATTCATTCACCGTCGGCATGTTCATCGCATGAATGACTTCCATACAGAAAGTCTCTACCGTAGTCAGAGTCGCCTCCCGGTTGCTGAACCGCCCGAACACCTCTCTGTAAAAATGAAGTTTAAATTTCGTATATACCTCTTCAAAAGCGTCAACTACATTCACAATCGTATCCCCGTTTATCTGTTGAAATGATGCTCCGATAATAATTCTATGCAATCGTATGAGATCTGTCAAAACAATTCCAGATTTTTATACACAAAAAAAGGGCTGTCGTGAAACAGCCCCGGCTGTCAGGAAATCGCGAAGGTCAGCTCTGCTGTGACGGCGGTCTCGCCGTCTACTTTCGCGACAGCAGTTCCTTTGCCGACCGGGCCCTTGCGGGCGGTAATTTCGCAGTGGAGTTCGAGCACGTCACCCGGCACGACCTGGCGCCGGAAACGTGCATTGCGGATGCCCCCGAACAGGGCGGTTTTTCCTCTGTTTTCTTCTTCGGTCAGGATCGCGACCGCGCCGGTCTGGGCAAGTGCTTCAATGATCAGTACGCCGGGCATGATATGCTGTCCCGGAAAATGGCCGCAGAACTGCATTTCATTGGCGCTGACACATTTCCGGCCTTCTGCATATTTTCCGGGCTCGCACGCCGTGATCCGGTCTACGAGCAGGAACGGATAACGGTGTGGAAGGATCTGTTCGATTTCGTTGGAATTCAGCTGCATGTTTGTTTTCTCCTGTTCCATAATTTACGTTATGTCAGATGTCGAGCAAATGGGCAGCGGACAGTCTGTATCGTCCGCTTCAACTCAGATGGGAATCCACCGGACACTCTGCGCCGTCATGCGCCGCCGGAAGATCAGGTGCGCTCACGAAGAACCAGTGTCACGTTGTGTCCGCCAAATCCGAATGAATTCGAAAGTGCGGTGTGAACCGGATGTGCATATCCTTTGCCCGGCACGACATCCAGATTACATGCAGGATCCGGAACCCGGTAGTTGATGGTCGGCGGCAGGAACTGCTCCTGAAGCGCCTTCACGGTTATGATCGCTTCAACTGCCGCGCTGGCTCCGAGGAGATGTCCTGTCATGGATTTGGAAGAGCTGACTTTCAGGCATCCCGCGCTTTCCGGATCTGCATAACTGCCGAAGACCTTCCGGACAGCGGCCGATTCGCAGCTGTCATTCATCTGTGTTGATGTGCCGTGCGCATTGATGTAATCGACCTCTGAAGAATCTGTGATTCCGGCGTCATCGAGCGCCATCTGCATGCAGGCTGCCGCGCCGGTCCCCTCCGGCATCGGTGCCGTAATGTGGTATGCGTCACAGGTCATACCGCAGCCGGCAACTTCTGCATAGATCTTTACACCGCGCTGCTTTGCGTGCGTGAGGGATTCCAGAACCAGCGCCCCGGCACCCTCGCCCATGACAAATCCGCTGCGTTCCTGATCAAATGGAATGGATGCACGCGCGGGATCCTCCTCTGACGTCAGGGCCTTCAGCGAAGTAAATCCACCCATGCCAAGCGGCGTCAGGGCTGATTCCGCACCGCCTGCAAGGATCAAATCCGCGTACCCGTCTGAAATCATGCGGTACGCATCACCGATTGCATTGGCTGCACTTGCACACGCCGTCACGGCGCAGGTACAGATCCCATGCAGTCCGTAGCGGATTGCAACATGTGCGGCGCCCATATTTGCAATGGTCTTCGGAATAAAGAAGGGAGACACGCGGTCAAAACCTTTCTCCACTCCCCGCATCTGTTCCTCTTCAATCGTGCGCAGGCCGCCGATTCCGCTGGCCATCATGCAGCCCCAGCGAATCCGTTCTTCAAAAGGCGTCCCGGCTTCCGGCTCCTGAATTCCCGCATCCTGCATCGCCTGCACAGCCGCCGCGACCGCATATTTGGAATAGCGGTCCATCCTGCGTTCTTCCTTATTGTCCAGATACAAAGACAGATCAAGATCCCTGACCTCGCCGGCCAGCTTTACCTTTCTGTCCGTGGTATCATAACGCGTAATCGGGGCAATACCACACTGCCCCGCCACGACAGAATCCCACAGCGCAGCTACTGTATTTCCAATCGGTGAGACCACTCCCATTCCTGTGATCACGACAGTTTCTTTCTCTCTCATGTATTTCAACCTTTCTCTCTACAAATCGGGGTTTGTAGAACTCGCGCCTGTATCAGGATGCCTTTTCTAAAGCGGCGAATCCTACCTGAGCCGCGTAGAAAATGGCATCCTGCTACGGGCGTGAACGCGACAAACCCCGATCTACATCGCCATCCCGCCGTCGACACACAGAACCTGCCCGGTTATATATGCACTCTCCGGCTGCGCCAGGAAGCATACCGCATTGGCAATGTCTTCCGGCTTTCCGGGGCGGCCGGCGGGAATCTGTGCCAGAAATGCGGCTTTTGCCTCATCGCTGACTGCCTCACTCATCTCCGTCTCAATCCAGCCGGGCGCAACAGCATTTACGGTGATCTGCTTTGCCGCCAGTTCTTTCGCGAGGGATTTTGTCATGCCGATGATGCCGGCCTTTGCCGCCGCATAATTGATCTGGCCCGCATTTCCGCGCACACCTACTACGCTGCTGATACTGATGATTCTTCCGTACCGCTGCCGCAGCATCATGCGGGATGCCTCTTTCATACAATGAAAGGTCCCGGTCAGATTGACATCGATGACACGCTGATAATCTTCCTCTTTCATCCGGAGCAGCAGCTGGTCCCTTGTAATGCCGGCGTTATTGACAAGAATATCGATTTTTCCGCCGAATTCTTTTGCCTTTGCAAACATCTCACCGCATGCCTGAGCGTCGGAGATATCCGCCTGAATGCACAGTGTGCGGACACCGTATGCTTCACACAATTTTGCGGTTTCTTCCGCGCCGGAAATATTTCCCGCGCAGTTAATAACAAGATCTGCACCTTCCTGTGCGAGTCTGATACAGATTGCGCGTCCGATACCGCGGCTTCCGCCGGTCACCAGTGCTGTCTGTCCCTGCAGAGACATCTGTAATTCCTCCCTCTGTTCAGCTTTGTCCCAGAACTTTCTTCAAATCTTCTGCCGTATCGATACTGACCGTCCGGATCCGTTTGTCTGTCTTGCGGACAAACCCGCTGATGGCCGATCCGGGGCCAATCTCTATGATTTCTTCCACACCGCAGTCCGCGAGATACCGGATCGTTTCAACCATCTGAACCGATGACTTTACCTGGCGTTCCAGAAGTGCCGGAATTGTCTCACCGGAGGTCTGTGCAAGCGGCCGGGCAGTTGTATTGAAAATGACCGGAATCTGCATCTTGCCGAATGCGATATTTTCAAAATATGTATGCAGCGCCTGCGCGGCAGGATCCATCAGTTCTGTGTGAAATGCGCTGCTGACGTCCAGCCGGATGCACCGTCTGGCCCCGGCCTCTTTTGCCAGCGCTTCCGCTCTTGTTACTGCACTGGTATAGCCTGCAATCACCGTCTGTACCGGCGTATTGTAATTTGCGACCGAAACGGCGCCCTGTGAAGAGGCCGCCTCACAGATGCGCTGCACTTCTTCCGCCGGGAGTCCGAGCACCGCACTCATACAGGTATCTTTGCCTGCTCCGGCTTCCTGCATTGCCTTCCCCCGAAATGCCGTCAGACCAATCAGGGTGTCTACATCAAATACGCCTGCTGCATGCAGCGCGCTGTACTCCCCGAGGCTCAGTCCCGCTGTATAATCCGGCCGGATCCCGGCCGCATAGAGAACCGCAGTCACGCCCGCCGCAAATGCAGCCAGTGCCGGCTGTGTATTTTGTGTCTGTGACAGATCCTGCGCGGAATTCTGCCTGTCGTTTCCCGTGCAGAACATCATTTCTTTCAGGCCCGGCCTGACACGATCTGCCCGGTCCAGTACCGCTGCAAATAACGGAAACTGCTCATACAGATCCTGTCCCATTCCGGGCCGCTGACTCCCCTGGCCTGTGTACATAAATGCTCGTTTCATCGTACTCTCCCATCTCAAACCGCAGCCGCACACATCCCCGCCATAACCGCATCTGCTTCCGCCGTGATGCGTGAAAAGATTGTTTCCAGCGGCTGTATTTCCTTCAGCTGTCCGCACACCTGACCCGCCATCAGAGATCCTTCCTGAGTATTGCCGTCAAATACAGCTTTCCTTAAGGATCCCAGGGTATATTGCTCAAGCTCTTCCTGTGTTGCACCTGCACGCTCGCGCCGCAGATACATGCGTGCCATTCTGTTTTTCAAAATGCGCACCGGCGCATTCACACTGCGTCCGGTTACGACCGTGCTGTTATCACTCGATTCCAGCAGCGCCTGCTTATAATTCTCATGAATCGGACACTCCTCACTGGCAAGAAGAACGGTTCCGATCTGCGCACCGCAGGCCCCAAGTGCATAGGCGGCCGCCAGCTGCCGGCCGTCCGCAATACCTCCCGCCGCAATCACCGGAACCGATACCCTGTCTGCCATCTGCGGAACCAGCGCCATTGTTGTCATTTCACCGACATGGCCGCCGCTTTCGGTACCCTCCGCGATAATGGCGTCCGCACCAATCCGGACCATCCGCTGCGCCAGCAGCACACTGGCACACACCGGAATTACCGTCATGCCGTGCGATTTCCAGAGTTCCATATACTTTCCGGGATTTCCGGCACCTGTCGTCACAATCTGCACGCCCTCGCGCGCGGCAACCTCCGCCATGGCGTCGATATCCGGCATCATCAGCATCATATTGACGCCGAAGGGTTTATCTGTCAGGGACCTTGCAATGTGAATCTGCTCCTCAAGCTTCTCCGCATCCAGCCCGCCGGTCGCGATCATGCCAAGCGCGCCCGCATTGGAGCAGGCCGCTGCAAATGCACCGGTCGCAATGTTTGCCATGCCGCCCTGAATCAGGGGGTAACGAATATTCAGCAGTTCATTCAAACGTTTCATCTGCATTCTCCTTATATACCGGATCATTCGATCCATCAGAACTCCATATAAGCCGCACCCTTCGTCAGCCCTCCGCCGAATCCGAGCAGGAACAGGCGCACACCTTTCTTCAGCAGTCCCGCCTCTTTCATATCCGCCAGTGCCAGCGGAATACTCGCGGCACTCGTATTCCCGTATTTCTGCAGATTCATGAAAAATTTCTCATGCGGCAGCTTCAGTTTTTTCTGTACATGCTCGATAATCCGCTGATTCGCCTGATGGCAGACGATGTAGTCCACATCTCCGGCCGCTATCCCGCTCTCCGCTTCCAGCAGTGCAATGCCGGACAGAATCGTCTCTGTGGCAAAGCGGAAGACCGCACGGCCGTTCATATGCAGATACGGCTCCGCCTTTTCCTTCGTCGGGCCGTAAAGCACTTCCGCGTCGCCGCGCACCCCGAGTCTGCAGAGAAACCGCCCGGTATCGGACACGCGGATCACTGCCGCTGCCGCCCCGTCGCCAAACAGCACATACGTGCTGCGCTCCACCGGATCAATGACCCCTGACAGACGCTCCGCACCGATGAGCAGAACATAAGGATGCTGCAGCGTACCGGCATGTAACATGGCAGCCGCCAGCTGCAGGCCGTAAATAAACCCGGTGCAGGCGGCATTCAGATCAAATGCGGGAATGTCCTCCGGCAGGCCGAGACGCTTCTGCACAACTGCAGCCGTCGCCGGCGTCACATATTCCGGGGTCGCCGTCGCCACGATGCACATGCCGACCTCTTCCGCCCGGACTCCGGCGTCTGCGAGCGCATTTGCAGCCGCACCGGCTGCCAGATCTGTCTGCGACTCGCCTTCTTTGCAGAAATACCGCGTACAGATCCCGGACCGGCTGCGGATCCATTCATCACTTGTATCGGTCTGTTCTGCAATCTGCTGATTCGTCACACAGGCAGCAGGCAGCATTTTTCCAAGACCGACGATCTCAATTCCTCTATTCACAATTCCCTCCGGATCCTCCGGAACTTCTGATAACGTTCCTCCAGCAGCTGTTCCGCCGGAACTGCCGCCAATTCTCTGACTGTCTTCGCAAGCGCCTTCTTCAGCACCGCGCAGCCGCCGGCAAAATCATTCTGGATGCCGCCTTCCGGCTCGGCAATCACCCGGTCAATCAGACCGTCTTCATATAAATCTGCCGCTGTCATGCGCATCAGCTCACTCGCCTCACTGCTTCTGGCCGCATCCTTCCACAGGATGCTTGCAAATCCCTCCGGCGAGAGAATGGAAAATACTGCATATTCCAGCATCCAGATCTGGTCTGCAACCCCCAGTGCCAGCGCGCCGCCGCTGCTTCCTTCCCCGGTAATCAGCGCAATCACCGGCACCTTCAGATCACTCATCTGTGCCATATTTTCCGCAATCGCCGCGCTGATGCCGTTCTCCTCCGCCTCCATGCCGGGATAGGCCCCGGGCGTGTCAATCAGCGTAATCACCGGCCTGCCGAATTTCTCAGCCTGCTTCATCAGGCGGAGCGATTTCCGGAAGCCTTCCGGACCCGGCATGCCAAAATTACAGGCAACATTTTCCTCCAGGGTTCTGCCCTTCCGGTGACCGACAACCGTGACAGGGATCCCGTCAAGAAGTCCGATGCCGCCGATCACAGAACGGTCCTCCCGGCCGGTTCTGTCGCCGGATAATTCCAGAAAATCATCAAACAGGCCGCCGATCAGATCCGTCACTTTGGGGCGGTTCCGGTCCCGCGCGATCTGCACATGCCCGAAGGCAGATATTTTTTTCTGTTTTCTCATCTGTTCTACTTTCCTTGCTTTATATACGCCGCCGCACCAGCCATTCAGCAATGCAGCCGCAGTATCTGCTGCAGCACCGGCCGCATCTCTTCGCGCGGCACGATCCGGTCAACAAATCCATGCTCCAGCTGAAATTCCGCCCGCTGAAATCCCGGCGGCAGCTGTTCGCCGATCGTCTGCTCAATCACACGCGGTCCCGCAAATCCGATCAGCGCCCCCGGCTCCGCCAGGATAATGTCGCCCAGCATCGCGAAACTCGCGCTGACGCCGCCTGTCGTCGGATGCAGCAGAACGGAAATATACAGACCGCCATCTCTCCGGAACCGCTCGATCGCCGCACTGGTCTTGGCCATCTGCATCAGCGAAAACATTCCCTCCTGCATTCTGGCGCCACCGCTGGCCGAGAACAGAATCAGCGGCACATGCTTTTCCGCGGCAAGCTCTGTAATTCTTGTTACCGTCTCGCCGACCACCGTTCCCATACTCCCCATCAGAAACGCCCGGTTCAGTGCCGCCGCACAGACAGTCATACCGCCGATTTTTCCGTATCCTGCCTGCACTGCGTCAGACATCCCGGTCACGCGCCGCAGCTCTTTGAGTTTCCGCCGGTAGCCCGGAAAATGGATCGGATCATCCGATTCGATTGCCGGAAACAATGCATGAAATGTATCCGGATCAAATAAATCCTCCAGAAATGCAGCGGACCGTTCCTGTACGTCCCGGTTATGTTCCCGGTGCTTTTTAAAGGAAAGCATGGTTCTTCTTCTGTCAGAAAATCCGCTCATTTATACCATCCCTCATACCGGCTCTTTCCTGCTCGCCTGATTCCAGGCAAGAATACCGGCTGTATTTGTCTCAATAAACGAAGTATCAATGCGGCCGAGCATGTAGTCTGTGTTGTACATCATCAGCAGCAGAAATTCGACATTCGTCTTCACCCCGTCGATGATCGTCTCTTCCAGTGCGGCCCGCATGCGCCGGATGGCCTCCAGACGTCCCGGCGCGTGGACAATGATCTTGGCAATCAGATTGTCATACAGCGGACTGATGGTGCAGTTCTGATACAGGACGGTCTCGACCCGCACGCCCGCACCGCCGGGAAGATGCAGGAAATGAACCGTTCCCGGCGACGGCAGAAATCCGTGCTCGGGATCCTCCGCATTGATCCGGCACTCAATCGCGTGCCCGGAGAAATGCACATCCTCCTGCCGCAGTGACAATTTCTGCCCCGCTGCAATCCGGAACTGTTCCTTCACGAGATCGATTCCTGTCACAAATTCTGTCACCGGGTGCTCTACCTGAATCCGGGTATTCATCTCGATAAAATACGGCGTCCCCGCCTGATCCAGAACAAATTCAACGGTCCCGGCGCTGTAATACCCCGCCGCCTTCGCGGCCCGGACCGCAAACCTGAGAATCTGCGTCCGCTGTTCCTCTGTCAGACAGCGCGCCGGCGATTCCTCGATCATTTTCTGATTGCGGCGCTGCATGGAGCAGTCACGCTCTCCGAGGTGAATCACATTGCCATACTGATCACCGAGAACCTGTACCTCGATATGGCGCGGGTGCGCAATCAGCTTCTCCAGATATAAATCCCCGTTGCCGAATGCACTCTCCGCCTCTGCATGTGCCTCGCGGAAGGCCGCTTCCAGTCCGGCGGGGCTGTCTGCAATCCGCATGCCGCGTCCGCCGCCGCCTGCCGTCGCCTTCAGCAGCACCGGATAGCCGACACGCTGCGCCGCGTCCGCTGCCGCCTGAACAGAATCCACAATCCCGTCCGATCCCGGCACACATGGCACGCCATGCTTCTGCATCAGCTGCCTGGCTGTCTGTTTGTCGCCCATCATCCGGATCATCTCCGCGGATGGACCGACAAACCGGATCCCCGCAGACTCGCAGTTCTCCGCGAACTCTGCATTTTCCGCCAGAAATCCGTACCCCGGATGGATCGCCTCGCATCCGTGTGCGACAGCCGCCTGCAGAATACTCTCCCACTGCAGATAGCTGGTTCTGGCACTGCCCTGTCCGATACAGACCGCTTCATTGCAGAACTGTACCGGCATCTCATTTGCATCTTCCTTTGAATAAATGAGAACCGTCTCCATTCCCATCTCACTGCAGCATCGCTGGATCCGCATCGCGATCTCCCCGCGCGCCGCAATCATGATTTTACGGAACATAGCCGCCTCCTCATACGTTTTTTGTTCTAAATGGTCCCGGCGCTCTTCCGGATGCCTCTGACAGACATATAAAATCCACTGCCGCCGGAATCATTTTTCACCCTGCTGTCCGGATCCGGAACAGCGGCGCATCAAACTCCGCGAAGGCCGCATCCTCCAGCATGACGCTTTCCACCGTGCCGCTCACCGGCGCCGTAATCTCACTGATCACCTTCATCGCCTCAAGCAGTCCCAGCGTATCGCCTTTGGCAACACGGCTCCCTTCCTTAACATAGGGAGCTTCTCCGGGCTTCGCGGATGTATAGAAGGTTCCGGCCATCTGAGCCTTGACAACCGCAGCGTCGGCCGTGTCTGCGCCGGCATTCTGTACGCCTTCCGCACCGGCATTCAGACCTGCTCCGGCATTCGCTCCTGCTGCATTGCCCGCATACAATCCTGCTCCGCCCTGCAGGCCGGCCGCCGTATTTCCGGCACCGGACATCTGCATGGACTCCTTTTCACCGGACACAGATACGCCGGCAGGCACAGGTTCCGGAACGGTCCGCTTCAGTTCGAGCGTAATACCCGCCTCGCTCAGGCGGCATTCACTGTATCCTGAAACCCGGAAGTCATTCATAATCGTTTTTAAAATATTCAGATCCATTGTCTGCCTCCCGCCTCCGGACTGTTCTTACCTTTACGCAATTTTCTTCTCAATAAATGTAACGATATCGCTGACCTTTTCCAGTGTCGCCGCCTCTTCGTCTGCAATCTTGACATCATAGGCCTCTTCCAGCGCCATAACCAGTTCCACAGCATCGATGGAATCAATTCCGAGGTCCTTCAGCGTCGCCTCTAATTTAATATCAGCCTCGTCCAGGTTCAGTGTTTCTGCCATAATTTCTCTTACCTTATCGAATGTCATCGTATCTTCCTCCTGACAAAATTCTCTTCATAAATTTATTTAATAAGTTTCTTTATTAAATATCTTTATTAAATATATTTAACGTCATCACAATACACGAACCGGACCAGGTTGTCAACATTTTTTTATTTGTCAAAAAAATCCCGTTACCGTATACTGAGAAGAAGCAGCGCACCATCTGGGATGTCCCCGCATTGAATAAATGAGGCACAAACTATGAAGGATCATTCATCAGGCAGGTCATATTCTTCAGATTTTAAACTTCTGTCCGGTCTTTTTTTTTCGCCTGCTTCCCTACCAGGTCCTGCTGATCGCCATCAACGCGGTCAACAACATCATCGACCGGCGCAGAACTTACTTTGCATCCCTTTCACTGGAAGAAATGGCCGGCAACGTTGTGCAGCACGGATTCAAAAAAGACAATAAAAAGAACCATTCCGTAGACATCCGCGTCACACACAGGGATGACGAAATGATCCTGCGCCTGCAGGACGACTGCAGGCCGTTTGATCCGGCCAGCCGGAACCGCATACTGGAACCCGAGGATACCGTCAGGCACATCGGCATCCGCCTGGTCTATCATATTGCAGAGGATATCCAGTATCAGAATCTGCTCGGTCTGAACGTTTTGACTGTACGTATCTGAAAATAAAAAACGAAGGAGAATCTTAAAAAGAATGGATCCTGTAAAAATTATTGAACTGAAGGAATCAATCCTCGAAGACAATGACCAGGACGCTGCCGTCCTGCGCAATGAACTGAAAGAAAAGAAAACATTTCTGGTCAATCTGATGTCCAGTCCGGGATCTGGCAAGACGACGACCCTGCTGGCCCTGCACAAATACTTCAAAGACCGAATCCGCTGGGGCGTGATGGAAGCAGACATCGACTCTTCCGTTGATGCGAAAACCATGCTGGATGCCGGCGTTCCCGCCGTACAGCTCCACACAGGCGGCATGTGCCATCTGGACGCGGACATGACCCGGCAGGGAATCCGCTCGATGGAAGAAAATGATCTGGAACTTCTGGTACTGGAAAATATCGGCAATCTGGTCTGTCCGGCTGAATTTGATACCGGCGCCGCGCTCAACATGACGATTCTCTCCGTCCCCGAGGGCGATGACAAGCCGGCGAAATACCCGCTGATGTACGAGACGGCAGATCTTCTGGTCGTCAACAAGATCGATACCCTGCCGGTATTTGATTTTGATAAAGAAAGAATGGAACGGGATGTCCTGACACGCAATCCGGCTATGAAGATTTTCTATATTTCCGCTCTGACCGGAGAGGGCGTCGAGGCACTTGCAGAGTATCTTCTGAAACTGGTAAAGGAGTGGAACGCATAATGGGAGAAGTGAGAGTTATTGAAATCAATGAAAATATTTCCGCACACAATGACGCCGCCGCGGATCTGGTGCGGAAGAAGCTGGCCGAAAAAGGCACCTTCTTCATTAACATCATGTCCGCGCCGGGTTCCGGCAAGACGACGCTTCTGACTGCGCTGATTAACCGGCTGAAGGACAAAATCAATATTGTTGAGATGGACGTCGATATTGAATCCTCGCTCGACGCGCAGCGTGTCGCCGACGCGACAGGTGTGCGGTCCCTCCAGATTCATAACGGCGGTCTGTGTCATATCGATGCGGATATGACTTACCGCGCCCTGCAGGAATTTGACCTTGACGGCGCAGACCTGCTGATTCTGGAAAACATCGGCAATCTGGTCTGCCCGGCTGAGTTTGACACCGGTGCACACAAAAACATCATGCTTTTCTCCGTGCCGGAGGGCGATGACAAGCCGCTCAAATATCCGCTGATGTTCACCGTGAGCGATATCATCCTCATCACCAAAATGGACACCATCAGCTATTTCAACTTCAACATGGAGCAGGCCGAAAAAAACATCCGGGCACTCAACCCGGATGCAGTCATCCTCCCGGTCAGCGCAAAGACCGGCGAGGGCATGGATGCACTCGAAACAATGCTCCTCGAATCACTTCATCAGAATCACTGAACAAACCGGGAGGGACTGCCGCAGCAGCCCCTCCCTTTTATTGAGATACTCTGTTACTTACTTCACAACTGCGTTAAATAATGCACCCGGCCTGAATAGTTAAGTATGATACGAATATGCAGATTATCCGGCCAGCTCCATGCCGAGCCGGATCATGCGGAACATTCTGACCGCACCGAGATAATAGAGCTCATCCGCCCGTGAAAGTGCATCTTCCAGCGGCATCGGACCGTCTACGGTTGTCATCAGGGAGGAAATCCCGTATTCTGTGATATTCATTGCGTCTTTGCCCAGGGATCCACTCAGTCCGACCACGGCGATTCCCTTCTTTTTGGCGCGCATGCCGACGCCCTGCATGACTTTTCCGAAGCAGCTCTGCCAGTCCGTGCGCCCTTCGCCTGTTACGACAAGATCGACGCCGTCCAGCCGCTCGTCGAACCGGATCAGATCCAGAACGGTTTCAATGCCGGATTTCATCTCGCCGCCCAGAAAGACTGTCAGCGCGGTGCCGAGACCGCCCGCAGCGCCTCCGCCCTGGATCTGATCGGGATCGATGTGGAATTGTCTGCGGATGACATCGCGGTAATTGATCATGCCCGCCTCGAGCCGGTCCAGTGCTGCCGCATCGGCACCTTTCTGCGCACCGAACGTATAGGTTGCACCGTCCTTGCCGCACAGCGGATTGGTGACGTCGCACATCACAGTGATTTTCGTTTTACAGATGCGCGGATCCAGGCCGGAGACATCGATTGAGCGGATTTTTTCGAGATCCGCGCCGATTCCTTCCAGCTCCTTTCCATGTTCATCCAGAAAACGGACGCCGAGTGCTTTTGCACATCCCATTCCGCCGTCGTTTGTTGCGCTGCCGCCGATGGCAATCGAAAGATCTGTAAAGCCCTGATCAAGCGCGTGACGAATCAGTTCGCCTGTTCCATATGTGGTCGTATGAAGCGGATTGCGCTTTTCCGGAGGAACCAGTGGGAGACCCGAAGCAGACGCCATCTCTATGACAGCTTTTCCGCCCGGAAGACTTCCGTAGAAGGCGGACACTGTTTCAAAGAGCGGTCCTGTGACATCTACATCGATCCTGCTTCCGTCAAGTGCCGCAATAACCGCATCAGCAGTACCCTCTCCGCCGTCTGCGACCGGGACACTTGTGCAGACCGGACGGTCAAATACTTCATTTGCCGCTCTGGCAAGCAGCTCTGCCGTCTTCTCGCTGGAAAGAGAACCCTTAAAAGAGTCTGATGCAAATAAGATCTTCATGGCTGTCTTCCTCCTGCTTTTACAACTTCTTTTCTGCTGTTTATTATAGAAAAGCAGGCGCATCTGTGATATGGTTTATATAACAATCCATAAGTCTCAAGGTGCATATAATATGTTACAGATAACAAAGGTGAGGAAATGGCGTTTCAACTAAACAGAGATCTGGTCGGTCAGATCATAGACAGTCTGAAGACAATCTGCGACCACGATATTAATTTCATTGACGAAAATGGAAATATTTACGCAAGCACAGATCCGGTCCGAGTCGGTGATTATCACGAAGGCGGATTCCGCGCGGCACAGACCGGAGAAATCGTGCGGATTACGGAGGATCAGCCCGACAGCGATATGCGGAAAGGGATCAATATGCCGGTCCGGCATCACGGAAAAACGCTCGCCGTCATCGGCATAACCGGAGAGCCGGAAGAAGTGGAGCGTTACGCCGCTTTGATCCGCCGGATTGCACTTCTCCTGATCCGGGAGCACGACATTGACATCCGGGACCGCGCCGCCGGACGGCAGACTGATTATCTGGTCCGGGCGCTGATTTTCAAGGAGCGGCTGGACGCAGAATATCGGGATTATGTTCTGGGCCTGCACGGGATCACATCTGTGGCCGGACGGTGGAGAACCGTTGTGTTCGACACCGGCAGACAAAACAACACCGGACGGCAAACCGCCGCAAACAGGCAGAACAATGCCGGACGGCAGACCGCTGCCGGCAGACAGAATACATCTGCGAAGAACCCGTTCCGGCCTGATCATTATGAAGCCGAAGATACCATTGCCGAGACGCTGCAGACACTGGCAGATCAGATGGAAAACTGCCTGTTTACCCATCTCCCGCCGTATCTATATGTCATGATTACGAAGGAAGAAACCATACGAAGACATGCAGCAGAATTCGACAATCTGGCCGCCGCCTTTTCAGAGAGAATTACCATCGGAATCGGTTCCGCAGAAACATTTTCCAGGCAGAGTCGTTCCTACGAAAACGCCAGACTGGCGGCAGGCAGTTCCCGTGAATATGGCAGACCGGTCTGGATCGAGGATCTCGACATCGAAGTTCTGCTTCACATGGTACCGAAAGCAGCGGCTGATTACTTCGTTCTGAAAACGCTTGGCGAGCTAAAAGAGGAAGATCTGGACCTGCTCAGAACCTACTACGCCTGCAATATGTCCCTGCAGGAAACCGCTGACTGCCTGTTTCTGCATAAGAATACACTTCAGTACCGTCTGAACCGGATCCGGAAAATCACAGGAAAGGACCCCAGAATTTTCAAAGATGCGGCTGTTTTGTATACGTCACTCAGTCTGAAATAAAACAGGGAGCCGGGTTGGATGTGAGCGGCCGGTATGTCCCGCTTTCATACACTCCGCTGTCTTTCAATTCCTCCAGGATCTTTCTGGTCTTCCCATAAGTTTCTTCGAGAGGATTATATCCATAAGATTTTCTTTTTTCGATAATCAACGTGATATTCTATTGTCTATAAGTCCTCAAGTTTTGTGCCTACAGTGACGAGTTCTATTGCTATAACCACCCGGACATACTTTCCAAGGCGTTTTCCGCGCTTCGACCAGTCGGTCTCACCGAATGTGAAATGCTCGTAAAAGTGCTTAAAATAAAGGATTTCTACGCGTTCAACTTTTGTAGCAACACTATAGTCTCAACGTCGTTCTCTGTGAGCAAAAAAATCTGATCATTCTGCAGAGTACTTTGTTCCTCTTCCAGTTCCATGCACTCGGATATATCCCATCTTAGCCAGTTTATTCAGAATAGCTACCGTTTTTGATTTTCCAAATCCTGTTTTCTCTGTAATCACAGAACTTGGCAGCAGTTTACCTTTTAGAAGTGTATACACAAAATCTTCGTCAGGCTTCAAATTATGATCCATCTGCATCACAGGAAGGATAATTCTGATCGTGTTCTCTGTCGTCTCAAAAACAGGTTTTATTTTGCTACTGGCATATGACTCATTAATCCTTCGGATACCGGTTCCGAATCTTTCTATTAATTGCAGACGAAAGAACACACTCGCTACAATCCTGTTTCTGAGGATCGATATCCCCCCTTTTAAAAAGTCCGCCTCACTCACTCCCTGTGGCAAAGAACCCGGAGATGTAATCTCAATTTTATCTGGAAACATCGCCACATTAATATGGGCATCAACATCCCATGTTCTGTGCACCAATGCATTTGCTATTGCTTCCCGAAAGGCTTCTTCCGGTATCAGAAATATTTTTTCCCTTATGCTTCCCCTGACCTGCTCATACTGATAATACTTTCGATACATCTCCAGAGCCTGTTCATATTGCAGGAGAAGCGATCTGTGTTCCAGTGTCTCGCGGTCAAGTATGATACTGATATTGTCACCAAATCTGACAATATCCGTTCCATAAAATCTATTGGTATCAGAAAGCAGTTCGGCAGCTTTGTTATAACCGATGTTGTCACTATACAGTTCCAGAGTTTTCAATGTGTCCAAAGAAAAAGATTCAATATGTATAATCTCCGTCAGCTTTTCTTTCAGCACCTCGAATTTTAATTGTTGGTCAGAGGCAGGGAGTTCTTCAAAAGACATGTTCTGTCCTTCAAGCACCAGTCTTGATAATTCCAGACGATCAACTGGTATTGTAGCAGAATCGTTTCGTCTGTATGCTTTCGCTTTATAAAAATATGGTTTATGAATACCCTCCATTACCCTCAGGGTTATCACAGAAGTCTTGTCATTAATGCTGAGGGTATACTCCGGAACCGGGTCAACAGAGTCATTGATACGGTTTTCAATATCCATACATGTTTTTTCAGGATCATCAATTCCTATTATCTGACCATCATCTGCGATACCGAATACAATTTCGCCCGCTCCATAGTTCGCATATGCACTGACTGTTTTCAGAAAAGTATTTGTGACAGACTCTTTATACTCCAGGTATTTTGACTCTCTCATTGTCGTGCCTCCGTTTATAATATAAAGACATTATAAACGAATGCAGGCGCAAAATCAAACGTATTTTTTTGCGTCTGATTTTGCGTCCGTTTTATGTGCTTATTAATTTCTGTTAATTGTTGATGCCCTATTCCCCCTCCTATCCGTTTACAAGCTTCAGAAACTTTTTATCGTTCATCTGCTCATTCGTAATATATTCCCCGTCATGAAACAATGCATATATTCCCTTGTTTTCCACACGCTTCTTTGTCAGGAAATCAACAGTTACTGTTTTCTGCAGCAGTGCATCACCGATGTACTTTTCATTCCGAAGGATTTTCCGAAGCGTAGATGCACGCCAATATTTACTCCCGGCAGCAGTCTTGATCCCGTCAGCCGATTAGAGAATACCGGCCATGTCTGCCGAGCCCGGACGGTCAATGAGGAATACCTGCAGGAGGTAGTCATTCAGGCCATCAATCAGGTGCTCTGCAAAAAAGACGACTTCATGAAAGCCCTGCAGACCAACATCGCAACAGTGATCAAACAGGGCGATACCCTGTCGCCGGAGGTCATCGACGAACGCCTCCGTGAGCTGCAGAAGGACCTCCTGAAAAAAGCAAACCAGAAAGACGACTACGACGCCATAGCGGACGAGATCCTCCGGCTCCGGGACATGCGAAAGCAAGCCGAGGTCGACAGCGTTGTCCGGGATGAACAGATGCGGCTGATTCGAGATCTTCAGGACTTCATCCGGCAGCAGCCCACCACTATCACGGAGTTTGACGAAACGCTGGTCAAGCGTCTGATCACGAAGATTACGGTTTTCGAAGACCATTTCACCATTGACTTCAAGTCCGGAGTCACCATCGAAATCAAGGCATAAGAAAGGCTCCTCGCCGCCGACGCATTTGCCGGAAGTGAGGAGCCTTAGTCTGTCTTATTTCCAGTGTTTCAGCTGTGAAAGATATCCATCAAACTGAGCACGCCTTTCATCATCAGGAGTATTGTCCGGATTTGGCATGTGTCCCACCAGATAATCAAGTAAAGAATCTTTTGTCTTATAAGCAAACTTCCCGCCCACGTAGCACCATTTACAGAAGTCCTCATTGAAACTACCATCCGGCTCTTTGCTGATGACTTCATCTTCACTCAAAGGCATACCACAACACTGGCAAATAAGCTGTCTCGGCTTGCCAAGCAGTGTGTTGATTGACACATCAAACTCTTTTGACAACAATTGGAGCGTATCCGTGTTTGGCTGCGTTTCTCCTGTCTCCCAGCGACTTACAGCCTGTCTTGTTACCATTACCCGTTCTGCAAGTTGATCCTGTGATAATCCGTGCTTCTCACGCAGGCTTTTTATTGTATCTTGTACTGTCATTGAACTGTACCTCCATATTCTTAGTTCACATTCATTATGAACCGTATAGGCAATTCGAACAAGCAACTCGCTGTTGCCCCTCAGTTTTTTCGTGAATTAACAGTTTTAATAGCACCCAGACAATGAATTCTTACAACACGGTTATCGTCTGTTTCCGATTTCCTTTTCAACTCATCTACATAAGGCATGACGAACTGTGGCCTTCGCTTTCCGAGAACACGGAAAATCTCAGGTGCTTCCATCCTTACTCTGTCATCCGCATCGTGCAGGAGCTTCTCAAATACCAGCATATAATTCTCATAAATGTCGGGATTGTTTGTGGCAATATTTTCTGATGCCCAGATAAAACTCAGCCTGACCTTTGGTTCCTCATCAGTGGCAAATCGGAATAACTCCGCCCAGAACGGCGCGATTAATGAATAGTTGCTCCTTCCAATCCTGCCGAGAGCATTCACGGCACGTTCCCGCAAAAGCGGCTCTGAACTGTCAAGTAAAGATGCAATGGTTGGAATGACATCCTGCACAGACTGCGAATGCGCAAGACCCATGCCGTTTTTCTTTCTTTGATCAACTCTCCGACCATTGCTCCGCCGATAATGCAAACCGCGCCGATTACCTGAACGAGCGTCATTTTTTCTCCCAGTAAGAGAGCCGCAAATATTACTGCCGACAGCGGTTCAAGATATCCGCAGATAGCCACCGTCTGTACCGGGAGCTTTGCCAACGGTGAAAAGTAGAGATAACATCCGATTCCGGTATTTACAACACCGAGTACTAAAATCCAGATCCATGCTTCTCCCGGCACATGGATAACAAAAGCCTGCTTAAATCCAACGAAAACAGCAACAGTAAGAAAGCTGACGGTAAGCTGTATCACAGAGTTTTCCATGCCGGTAATCCTCTTTGATTGCTTGTTCAGCGTCACCATGAAGAAATACATGACCGCGGACATAGCACCGCAAAACAATCCCCATGTATTATTTCCCGTGGCAGCCGTTTTGCCGTTCACGAGAATAATGCCGATCAAAACAATGATAAAACCGACAATTTTTGAAGCGGTCAGTTTTTCTTTGAAGATCAACGGTGATAAGATCATGACGATAACCGGACCGCAGTAGTATAAGAGGGATGCAAAACCGACACCGATCTGCTGATAGGCTTCGTATAAAAACATCCAGCTTGCGCCCATTGCGATACCGGACAAAGTAATAAACAGCACGTCACGTTTATTCTGTTTTATATGAAATTTTCCTCTGCTTATAAGAAATATCGCGATCAAGAGAACACTTCCGATCAATGTTCTCAGGAATACGATCTCATAACTGCTCATCGCTATATGGCTTGCTACGATACCGTTCAATCCAAACAACAACAAAGCGCAGAGGTATTTTATTAATGCTTTTTTGTCCAACTTGTTCAGCTCCACCGTCTATAACTATTTTTTCTGTTTAGCATTAGTGACCACCAAATCCATCTGATCTTTTCCCCATTCATGGATCTGCTTCAAGATGGGAATCAGTGTCTTGCCACGTTCTGAGA
Source organism: Eubacterium sp. (assembly GCA_017459675.1). Lineage (GTDB taxonomy): Bacteria > Bacillota > Clostridia > Lachnospirales > Lachnospiraceae > CADBRN01. Next base: position 2,507 of record JAFUCM010000017.1, on the reverse strand, counting down.
GGGAATATTCGACCCTTGGAGGAATGGAATCATAATTCTTTCGTTCAACCAAACAGCTCCGTTCCAGTTCCCGAAGAGACTGCGTCAACATAATATTAGTGATCAGAGGGATGCCCCTTTTTAATTCGTTGTAGCGGAGCGTCCCTTCATCTGCCAGATGCCATAGAATCGGCAGTTTCCACCGCTGACCGAGAATCGACATCGTATAAAGGACCGGGCATATTTCATCAGTAGTCATTTCGCCGGATTCCAACAGCTCAGTCAGGTCTTCTGCTTTCATCTTATCCTCCACTCTAAGGCAGAAAAAACTGCGTACTATCATTTTACTTCCCTTTTCGTTATAATACATCCTGCAAGCTCAAAAAACAAGGAGAGGTATGACAATGAAAGCGATTTTTATTAATGGCAGTCCCCGGAAGAACTGGAATACGGCTCAGATGTTGGACAGTGCCATGAAAGGTGCCGCTGATGCTGGGCTTGAGGTAGAGCGAATCAACTTGTTTGATTATGAGTTTACCGGCTGCCGCAGCTGCTTCGCATGCAAGATCAAGAACAGCAAGACAAACGGAGTCTGTGCAATCCGCGACAGCATCCGGCCTGTTATCGAGAAATGTCAGGACGCGGACGTGATCGTTATCGGCAGCCCTGTCTATTTCGGCTATCCGACAGGCTCGGTACGCTCGCTGGTGGAACGGCTGCTGTTCCCGCTGGATACCTATCTTTTTGACGAGCAAGGCAACCGGATGAAGGTGCCGCATAAGCCAGTTCAGACAGCTCTCATCTACACCATGAACTGTCCGGAAGAGCTCTCCCATAAGGTTGGCTATGATACGCTGCTCGGATTTACTGGAACCGAAATGGGAAGACTATACGGATACAACGAGATTCTATGCAGTTATGAGACCCTTCAATTTAAGGATTACTCCCGTTACGACATGAATCTGTTTTCCGAAGAGGAGCGCAAAGAACGACATGAAACGCAATTCCCGGTCGATCTGAAAAAAGCCTATGATCTGGGCAAACGTCTGGCGCAAAAAGCAATGGAGGCAAACGCATGAAGATCGTAGCCGTGAACGGCGGTCCCCGCAAGAACTGCAACACAGCTCAGCTGCTGGACTCATTTCTGAATGGTGTCAGAGAAGCAGCTCCTGATGCTGAAATCGAAGTCATCCATGTTTTTGGGCGCATACCGTACCTTCCAGTCCTCCAGAAGGTGCAGATAATCACACGATATAACTTGTTTCTTATCTTGCTCCTTGATATAATCAGAGAGCAAGATAAGAAACAAGTTAAAGAGCAAGTGGCTCGAAGGGAGTATTGCGCATGGCATTACCAATCAATGTGGAAGAGCCAAAAACGATGCGGTATAATTTAAATAGCAGGCGGGATGAAACGCCTGCCACATCAAGTTATTGGATGCCGTTATTGAACGGTTCGAAGTATAGGTATCACTCCTAGCGAGGATTGTTTACTTACTTACATTTTGTGTCACCTTAAGTGGTGATGCTCAGAAAGGCCATTGTGGCTGGTTCTCACGAACATTTAAATGAATTTTCTAAAAAGAAATGCCGGGGTCGCTCCCCGGCATTTCTTTTTATAGGTGCATAGTAACATTTATTCTTGGCTCATCTTTTCTGCGAGATAAAAGAGCCACCGTCTCGACAGTTCTGAATATATCAATTAAAGCCCAACAAACAACTTTATTTCTTGCTCCAGAAGGCGGAATACATTTGCTACCAAATAACCATCAGCAATCGCGTGATTCAGCCGAACAGTTACAGGCATGACAAGTCTTTCGTTTTCTCCCCTGTATTTTCCCCAATTAACAATTGGCGCAAAATACAGATTTCCATCGGGCAGCTCAAGATTCAGTGAATCATAAGAGAGCCATGAAATAAACGAGGCATCGAACCAGTTGGGATGATTTTGCATATCCAGCTCGTATTCCCTTGTCTTCTTCGCCTCTTCAACATCCCGCAATGCAGCAGCGTAGAACTTATCATAGTCCTCAAAGTATTCCGTATACACAGGGGTGCAGGTTTCCGTGTCTTCATGGAAGACATACTGTGTGGGATTGACCACGTCATAGCAAATCAGTCCATCTGTCTGCCAGAGATATCCCATTCTGTAATCTTCGCGTGAATTCATAACCTTTGAAAGAATATATAAAAAGTTGATATAAAACTTTGTTTCTGTTTTCTTGGAATATGCAGCGAGATTTGTGACATCTATTCTCGCCGTCATGGATGTCGAGCATTTACAATCTTCCGAGAAGTGACGGTACACACCTTTTCTATAATATGTTTCTCTGTCAATTACCTTATAGTTCATCTGAGTCATCCCCATAAATACGATTTGTTAATTTAGTGACATACTCCCACCACCTACGCAATGCGTTGAGGTGGGGGCTTCCTGCTCAACACCCCTGACGGGGTGAGTATCAACACAGTGGGGATTCCCCACTGTGTTGAGCCTCCGGCGGATCGCAGAGCTGCGCAGCGGAAAAC
>JAFUCM010000045.1 GCA_017459675.1 Eubacterium sp. | reverse complement strand
CCTGCGAAATTATCAGAACAGCAAACAAACAGAAGGGGTTTCCGGAAATGAGTCGCACGGCTGAGATTGCGGGAAACAATATTAAATATCACGTGATGGATCCGACCGGTAACATCACGATCCTGGTTGAGACGCCCGTCGAGGAGGCGTCTCAGCCTTTTATTGCGGCGGAATTGATGCAGCTTGAGCCGGATGCGGAGCAGGTGGGATTTCTCACGATTCCGGCGGTGAAATCTGCCGGGACGCAGCCTGCCGGGACGCAGCCTGCCGGAATCACAGGGCAGACTGCAGCAGACACACCGGAACGCCATACAGATGATCAGAGATTCTGTGACATTGCCCTGCGCATGGCAGGCGGTGAATTCTGCGGCAATGCGACGATGAGCGCGGCGGCATTCTACGCAGCCCGGAATAATATCCGGGAGGGGACCGTCACAGTGCGCGTCTCCGGCGCGGCAGAACCGGTTCCGGTGGAAATACATCTGGATACGGCAGAACCGGTTCCGGCGGAAATCTGTCTGACTGCGGAAGCGTCTGCTCTGTCAGAGAACGGTCCGGTTTATCACGGAACTGTGACCATGCCGTGCCCTGTGGCGATCACGGAAGTGAAGCTGCCGGATTATGATCCGGAAGAAACGGATTGCGTATATCCGGTTGTACATTTCGAGGGAATCGATCATGTGATTCTGGAAGAAAAAACGGATCTGAATCGCGCCCGTGCGGAAGAACTGGCACCGCTCTGGTGCCGGGCACTGCAGGCCGAAGCAGTCGGCCTGATGTTCCTGAACCGGTCAGAGGGCACGCTTACGCCGCTCGTTTATGTACCGGAGGCAGGCACACTCGTCTGGGAGAATTCCTGTGCAAGCGGCACCTCCGCGGTGGGGGCGTGGGCCGCTTCCCGGATGCCGGCAGAGAGCGCCGGCAGCGACGCAGCCGGCGAAACCGCAGCGGTGCAGCCAAAAAACATAGCCGGCGGAACTGCAGCTGCGCCGGAGGAAAACCCGGGCGGCGGAAACCCTGCAGTTCAACTGTCGCTGCAGGAGCCCGGCGGCATCCTTCGCGTAGAAGTGAGCGCTGACGGAGCAATCCGCCTGACAGGTACGGTGCGGGAGCGGCAGTGAACTACCGTCTGAATCATTGAACAGAATAAAAATAACGGCGGCAGGAATTGTACATTCCTGCCGCCGTCGCTTTATCAAATGTTATTGTGAATGTTGCTGCCGGATAATCTGTCCGTCATAAGTACCAGAATGATCGGATGATTATTTGAACTTCCGAACCCGGATTTACTCAAAATATCCGTCTTTTACGTATCCTGTCACGCCGTTGTATTTAACACGCAGCCATCTGCTGTTGCGATAAGCTTTCTTGACGGTAACTTTCTTTCCTTCCGGAATGGTCAGAATAATGTTGGAGTCTCTGGAGGTACTCTTACTGCTGCGCAGATTCAGTCTGGAAGCGGTCACTTCTTTGTAATTGTTATTTGTGAAGTATCCGCCCAGCACGTAGCAGGTGATGTCATTCCAGCGAACCTGATACCAGTTATTGGGTTTCCGGTCAAGAACGTACAGAACCGTACCCTTCGGCAGTTTTCTGATAACAGATGTGCTCTTAAGGTTCATTGCACTGCGGATTTTAACCCAGCGTCTTGTAACCTTTTTCACAGTCTTGCCGTAAGTCTGGGTAGAAGAGGAACGGTTGTTCATGCGGGAGGTATCTGTTGTGAAGTGGCCGCCCACAATATAGCCTCTCGTTCTGCCGTTATACAGAATTTCGTACCACTGGTTATTATAATTGCGGATAACACCTACCTGGGCACCCTTCGGAACCAGTCCGATGATGTTGGCTGAGGAAGCCGTGCTCATGGAACTGCGGAGGTTGAGACTTTCCGCTACGGTGTACACACCGATGATGTTGTATCCGGCGGTGGGGGTGACGGTCGACGAAGGTGTATAGGACGGTGTGCCGCTGCTGTTGCCATAGAAGTATTCTTCATAGACCCAGCCGATCTTGCCGTTATAACGAACATGGAGCCATCCCCGCTGAGTATTATTGAGATACTCTACACGTGTGTTTGCAGGAATGACAGTAAGGACATCGGATTTCGTATCATAGCTCTCGCGCATATTGACGGCTGCGTTTGTTGTTTTATAAGATGCCGCATAGACATTTTCTGCCTGGATGCCCGGAAGGCTGATGCCGGCCGGCGCGATCAGTCCGAGTGTCAGAACGGCGATCAGGCATGTCAGAATAAACGTTCTTCTTTTCAAATGCTTTTTCATAGGATCCTCCTCATAGAATACCGGTGTTTGTGTTTCTGGAATGTGTCTCTTCTGTCATAAAAATACCGGTATTATTCTTCGACATACGGTGTGCGTACAGTGACAAGCTGGGCTTTGCCGGATTTGATCCACCCGAGCTTACCGGCTTTGGTTCTGACACGCAGATAAATCTGCTTATTGAGGACTTTCATTTTTGTGATCTTAAACTGTTTGCCCTTTGCGATGGTGAATGCTTTCGCAGAAGATCCTGCCTCTTTGTAAGCAGTGATTTTCTTCTTTGCGGTAAAGTAGCTGACAAGCTGGCCGTCCTTATCGCGCGGTGCGGAGACTGCCTTGGCAGCGGCCGTGCTGACCGTGAATTTACCGTTTTTATATTTTACCTTCAGACCGTCAAAGTTGACCTGACCGACGGACTTTGTCGCAAGCGTTCCGCCGAAATAAATGGTGTCACCTTTGACTTTGCGGGCCTCGAGATAAGAACACTCTGTTCCGGTATCTGCAAAATCGTTCTGAAGCAGTGTCTTTTTATTGAACAGAGACGAGTAGTCCAGGATCTTTTTCAGTTTGTTATTTTTGACCTGATACAGACCGCACTTCAGCGACAGAGCTCTCCAGTCGTCAATTTCGAGTTCGAGGAAATCTTTGCTGCCGACTTTTACGATGGTGACCCATGCCCATTTGCCTTTATAGAAATCCCAGTTGTTAATACGCTTGCCGTTGACCTTCAGGATCTGCTGCATATTTACTTCGTCCCACTCATAGGAAACGGTATCCTTCTTGCCATCCCCGGTGACATCGTATTTCTTTGTCTGCGTCGGCGGCATGCCTTCGTAGAAATCAAAGATGCCGTTTTTTCCGTTGGAAGCGAAGACTGAAACACAGCCAAGTCCCATCAGTAAGACCAGCAGCAAAACAGTTGCTTTGAATAAACGCTTCATATAGGTACCTCCTGATCCCTCTAAAAATTAAATATACTTACCGCCATTATAGCATAGGTGTTTTTAAAATCCTATAATCGTTTTCAGACAAAAGCATATATTTACAAAATGTATCGCGGGGCTTTGACAGTTAAATAATCTCGCATATATCGCCAGCCCTTGTAGCTAGCGTATTTTTTTGTCGAGATTTATGTTGTTTGTATTGCGTCTTATTACGT
>JAFUCM010000016.1 GCA_017459675.1 Eubacterium sp. | reverse complement strand
CAGCTGTCCGGCTGATCATATAAGAGAGTTCGATTCCTTCCCGGTCAAACCAGTCTTTGAAATTCCAGAGTGAAAAAAGCATGCAGTGCCTCCATGCGCAATTTGCATTATATTACAGTTCATCTTTTTGAAATTATTATAAAACCCGCACAAAAATTCGTCAATTTCATAACAATTAAATCAATGCACAATATGCGGATGTAGACTGTGCGCAAAATCCATATAAAAACAGCGGTTCGGTGCTAAAATTTATATATTATCGATCATATATCATATTTAATAGATGGAAGTGCCAATTCATGCACAGGAACCTGACGAAAAATAGCGGATATGAACGATGTTGCAGGGAGACGTATTTTTTATAATACAGACAAATCTTTCAGGAAGAGGAGGTAATATTGTGAGCAATACGTCAAATGAAAAAACCAGTTACATTGGCAAAACACCTACTCGTGTAGATGCGTATGACAAGGCAACTGGCAAGGGGCTGTTTGCAAGTGATTATTATAAGTTCATTCCGGATCTGCTGTATGTAAAGATCCTGCGCAGCCCGGTTGCACATTGTAAGATCACAAAACTGGACCTGAGCAAAGCGGAAGCAATGCCGGGTGTTGCGAAAATTTTTACGATGGAGCGTTCTCCGTTCCACATGGAAAGACTTCCGGAGTCTGTCCGTTTTCCGATTGACGGCGAGTGTATCTGGGCAGGCCAGCCGATCGCAATCGTTGCCGCAGAGAGCGTTGAACTTGCTGAGGACGCAGTGAATGCGATTGAACTTGAATACGAGCAGCTGCCGCATATTCTGAACGTCTATGAAGCTCTTGATCCGAATCCGAAGTCCATTATCGACCCGGCTTCCGGTCATGGCGACGGTACAGTTGATGCTTCCAACCCGTGGGCAGGTATCGGGCGACTGGATGTTGTTGAAAGCAAATATACAGGTGAGGGTGTATCTCCGAATATCGTCGGTAACTATGTTCTCGACAAGGGAAATACAGAAGAGGCGATGGCAAAAGCAGATGTTGTTGTCGAACGCGAATTCTGTATGGACAGAAGAACACACTGCCAGCTTGAGCTCGCAACGGCAATCTGCAAGTACGGATCAGATGACAGCATTACGGTATACGGAAGCGGCTGCGGCGTTCACGGTGTAATCAAGTCCGCACTTGTTAACATCTTCGAAGTGCCGGAGACAAAGGTTCGTACGATTCAGCCGTACATCGGCGGTTCCTTCGGCGGACGTCTTACACCGTACGTTGAAGTACTCTGTGCAATGATGTCCCTGTATCTGAAGAGAAGCTGCTCCTATCAGTACACCCGTGCAGAGCAGTTCACAGGATCTCCGCACGCATGGCCGGTTTATTCCCGTGTTAAATTCGGCGCAACAAAAGACGGCCGCGTCATCGCACAGGATTATGACTGCGTAGAAGAAGTCGGCGCAATCCAGAATAACGTTTCCTACACCGGACGCCTTTCATCTTCCGGCGCTGTCTGTGTCTATGATATCGACAACATTCATATGGATACAGCAGCTGTTGTAACAAATACAATGCCGGTCGGACCGTACCGCGGACTCGGATGTCCGGAGTCTGAATTCGGTATGGAGTGCATGATGAACGAGCTGGCAGACGAGCTCGGCATGAGTGCAGTTGAACTCCGTGCAAAGAACTTCATCAAAAACGGCGGCGAGAACGGATACGGCGAGCGGATTACATCCATCGGCGTTGAGAAATGTCTCCGCGCATGCGCAGAAAAAATCGATCTCGACACACCTTCCGTACAGGATGGTTCGGTATGGAAGCGCGGTAAGGGCTGTGCGGTCGGCGGCAAGCAGAACACACCGCTCGGACGTGCAGAGGCAGTTGTCCGCTACTACAGCGACTCCAGCGTAGAAGTTATGATCAGCTGCGACGAGAACGGTATGGGCGCTACAACGGTTATGGCACAGATCGCAGCCAGCGTTCTGGAACTGCCGATCGAGAAGATCAAAGTAATCAAGGGAGATACACTCGTTACCCCGTTTGATAACTATTCCGCTTCTTCCCGTACGACCTATACAACCGGTAATGCTGTTAAGATTGCAGCAGAGGAAGTCGTTGACAAACTGCAGGAAGCAGCAGCCAGAGAGGTCGGCGTACATAAGAGCAAAGTCATTATCCACGGCGACAAGGCAACCATTCTGGGATCGGATATCCAGGAGATTGAACTTTCCACCCTCTTCAAGAACACCTCTCCGTATGCACAGGGCAACTGGGGACTGCAGAGATTCTCACCGGTCGTCGGACACGGCGTATTCTGCCCGGCACCGATCCGTTCCTGGGGACATGACGGACTTACCAAACGTATGTGGAACTGGTTCCAGTATGCGGCAGCAGCAATTGAGATTGCAGTGAATGAGGAAACCGGACAGATTAAACTGCTTCAGGTTGCCTGCTCTGCAGATACAGGAAATCCGATCAACCCGAAGATGGTCGAGGGACAGATCGAAGGCGGCGTCATCCTGGCAGCAGGATATGTCCTTCAGGAAGGATGCATTTTCAATGAAAAGACCGGCGCGGTTGCAAATACGGGACTTTCTGATTACCGTATCGCAGATATGACACTCAGCCCGCTGCAGGAGAATTTCCACTCCATGATCAATCCGGATCCGCTTCCGGACGGACCTTACGGAGCAAAGGGTATGGCAGAGTCCATCACAATTCCGATCGCACCGGCGATCTGCGAAGGACTTTACAATGCAGTCGGCATCCGTCCGACATACTTCCCGATGACGGCAGAGCGTATTCTCGCACTGATTAAAGAGAAGAAAGCTAAGGAGGTGTCTGCACAGTGAATAAATTTGAGAACAGAATTATTGTTTCATTTGAAGTGAACGGCAAACCGGTAGAACTGATGGTAGAGCCGAACAGAACACTTCTGGATGTACTGCGTGAAGATCTCGGCCTGACAGGTGTCAAGCACGGATGTGACGACTCGAACTGCGGCGTCTGCACAGTTATCATGGACGGCAAGGCAGTCAAATCCTGTTCCATCCTGATCGGCCAGGCAGAGGGAACAAAGGTTACGACAATCGAAGGACTCGAGGGCGAAAACGGCCTCCATCCGCTGCAGCAGGCATTTATCGATCATTTCGCAATTCAGTGCGGATTCTGCACACCGGGCATGATCCTCTCTGCAAAGGCACTGCTGGATGAGAATCCGAATGCGACAGAAGAGGATATCCGTGAAGCAATGCACGGCAACATGTGCCGCTGCACCGGTTACAAGAAGATCATTGAAGCGATCGAAGCTGCACGTGATCAGATGAATGCACAGGCGTAAAGGGGGAAATAGATTATGACAATGAAATTTGATAAATATTTTCGTCCCGGAACCCTGGAAGAGGCATTTCAGCTCTTACAGGAGTATGGAGATGACTGTAAGATCGTCGCAGGCGGAACGGATGTTGTCATCCGTCTGAAAGCACAGGTTCTCAAGGTAAAGGCGATCATTGACATCTCTGCAATTCCGGAGCTGAAAGAGGTGAAGGTAGAAGATGACAAAGCAGTGATCGGCGCAACACATGATCTGATGAGTCTTTCAAAAATGCCGGAGCTGCGTGACAGCGAGTGGGAGATCGTAGCAGAGTGCGCAGGCCATGTCTCCAGTACCCAGATCCGCAACCGTGCGACACTGGGCGGAAATAACTGCAACGCTTCACCGAGTGCTGATACGACACCGGGTCTCCTGATCTCGGATGCAGTCGTAAATGTAATGGGCAAAGACGGTGCCCGTGATATTCCGATTGATGAATTCTTTGTCGGACCCGGCAAAACAGTTCTGAAACCGGGCGAGGTTGTTGTCAGCTTCACACTGCCGAAGCAGGGTGACAGATGCGAAGCTGCTTATCATAAGCATGCGATCCGCGGCGATACAGATATTTCTATCGTATGTGTTGGTGTCAGAATCGGACTTGATGAGCATGACTGCGTATACAAGGCACGTGTAGCACTCGGTGCTGTTGCACCGACGCCGCTTCGCGCATACGAAGTTGAGAAATATCTTGTCGGCAAGAAGCTGACAGATGATGTGATTGAGGAAGCAGCAAAGATGGCGTCAGAATCCATTAAACCGATTTCCGATGTCAGAGGTTCTGCTGAATACAGAAAAGAAATGGTTTATGTGAATATGAAGCACATGATCCGGGAAGCTGTTTCGAAAATCAATACGTAATTTAAGTGTTTTACCCACTTAAGCAGCGCAGGGTCTGTAGTACAGTCAGTCCCTGCGCTGTTGTTTTGTTATAAGAGGAATCGTTATGAAAAAAAGAGTCATCTGGTACCTTGCCGGTATCGTGGTTATGTCGCTTGGCCTGTCGCTGAATGTAAAGAGTCATCTCGGCGTTGCGCCGATTCTTACGGTTCCGCGTGTCCTGTCAGGGCTGCTGCAGTGGGAATTTTCCAATATGCTGTTTCTGTTTTATGCGGGATTTATTGTACTGCAGTTTGTGCTGCTGCCGAAGAAGTTCAGGCTGTTTGATCTGATCCAGTTTCCGGTCGGATTCGGGATTACCAGGCTTGTGGCGGCATTTACGAATCTGATCCCGACATCAGAAGAGAGTCCGATTGCGGTAAAACTGATCGTTCTTGCACTAGCGATTATTGTGACAGGGGTGGGTGTTGCCGTTTCTGTAGATATGAAAATTGCGCCGAATCCGGCGGACGGTCTTGCTGCTGCAGTGGGTGAGCGCTTCGGGCTCGGCCTCGGTATGGGGAAGAACATTGTAGATATTACGAGTGTTATTATCGCACTTGTGATCAGCCTGATTTGTAACCACAGCCTCGGTCCGGTCGGAATCGGGACAGTGGCAGCGGGCCTTCTGGTCGGCAGGGTGATCGCATTTTTCAACAGCCGATTCCGCAAATATCTGCCGGAAGCAGAGGAAGCAGCAGGGTATAAAAAATAAGAAAAAACAAGGATTTCGCATCGTGTTTGTTTTCTGGGATTAAAAAAGCAGGAAGGAAAGCAGCAGAGACTCGCGTACGGCCGGATCATTCAGGTTTAAGCCGGTCAGTGTACAGATCCTGTCCAGTCTGCTGACCAGTGTGTTTCTGTGCAGGTCGAGCGTCTTTGCGGCCGCATTGTAATTGCATCCGAGCCGGAGCCATTCAAAGAGGGAGCGTGCATACTGCGTCTGGTTTCTGTGGTCTTCTTCCTGCAGGAACCGGACGGCCGGATGGATCAGTGTTTCAGCCTGTGCGTTATGGTGAATACGCTGCAGAACATAGTCGGTCATAATTTCTGCAAAGGACAGGAAGAATGTTTCTGACTGCACTGCATGAAGAAATGCCTCGTCCGCCTGCAGAAACAGCTGCGGAAGAGATAGAAAATCTGTTGTGATGTTGCTCTGGGAGACGGAGAAAAGTCTTGCAGATGCTTTTTTCAGAATCTGGTCAGCCGGCTGCTCTGATGCGGATCCGGAGCAGTTGCAGACCAGATATACGGCGTGATTGTACCGGATGCTGACAGAAGACGGAACAGACCGGAGTGTCTGATAAAGTTTGTCGATTAAAAGTGTATCGGAAGGATGCTTCAGTGCGATTTTAAATACGGTGTAGGGATCGTTACAGTTCCAGCCGAGCCGGTGAATTACCTGAAGTGCAGCTGCGCGGTCAATGGCATGACCTGCAGCACAGCCTGAAAAGAAAGCGTGCAGATCAACATGACGTGCGCTGTAGCGCTCGTCGTGATCATGGATATTCTGCCTGATTGCATCCGTGAGGCGCCGCATGAAATGCAGAGAGCCAGGAGAAAACGGGAATTTATTTGTAAATGCCGTGATACGGATGTATTTCCCGTTTTCAGTGGTGAAATTCGAGAGAAGACACTGACGTCCCTGATAGACCGGTGTATGGATCAGAACCGGATCGGAAGATGCATACTGGCTGTATGCAGACGAATCAGCAGGAAGAACTCTGATGAGATCCTCCAGAGAATACTGCAGATAATGAGACCAGAGTGCACGCGATTCCTTCTCAAACTGCGTGGAAACAGCCAGGAGCCTGTCACAGAAGCTGACTGTCAGAGGACAATTGAGAACCTTTGTGCTTTCGTCAAGAAGTTCTGTGAGGGACCCGTGGGTCAAATTGATTTCGGACAGCTTTTTCTCCCAGTGTGCGATCAGGCGGTGCATGCGGCTGATTTCATTCATGACAGCAAACGGTGACAGATCCCGGAAAAAGATCCGGTCATCCCCGTGTGACAGGATCGTCCGGTACTCAGAATCCGGTGAAGCTTCAGAAAGAAGCGCGTAGTTGCCGTCAATCTCCTGATGGGTATGAAAACGGACGCCGTAAATGGTATTTTCCGTACTTCTGATGGAAAATACGTGCGGGATATTTCCGGAACGGAACCAGTCACGGTAGTTCCACATGGAAAGCGGCATTGTCATCGCGAAAATCCTCCTGATGCCTGTATTCCTGTAATAATGTCTGATAGTCCTGCGGGGTATCCATATCGCGGATAATAAACGGATCATCAACAACGACATAAGATGGTTCTGCGGGCAGCGCATTCAGTGCGCCCCTAAGACCGTTCGTGCCTTCGTACTGCAGCAGATGCGGAATATATTTCCGGTGGATTTTCAGCGGGTGTCCGCGCCGCATCTGATAACTGGGGAAAACCAGATCTGCGTCTGTCCGGATTACTTTCCGGATGGTATTTTCCCGGACGAAGGGAATGTCGACCGGAATCAGGAGTACCTGATCATATTCCTCAGGTATTTCCCGCAGTCCGATTTTTGCAGAATCAAACATCTGCGTTGTCTGATAGTCCGGATTGTGGACGGTGGAGATATCCGGCCGGTTCTGCAGAAGTTCCTGAATAAGATCACTTCTGAAACCGGTAACAACTACGATATGGGATACGCCGGCCGCAAACAGGTTCTCTGTTAAGTGAATAATTGCCGGGCGTCCGGCAACCGGGAGAACAGGTTTAAATGTTCCCATCCGGCTCGAACACCCGGCAGCAGTGATCACTGCGCAGTATTTCATGGTGTAGTCCTTCTGCAGTTCAGGCCTGCTTCAGTGCCTTTCCGTATAAATCAGCGGCAAGGATCGCGTCTGCGACAGATTCCTCAGAAACCGGGAACGGCATGTTATAGGTGCTCTTTTCCGGCAGCATCGCGACAGATGCAATCTTTTTAACGGTCTCCTGAACATCCTCTGTGATGCCCAGTTCCTCCAGCGTGACAGGAAGTCCGACGGAGAGACAGAAGCCGAATGCTTCGTCCAGCTCTTCCTCTGATACATTTTCAAGCATCAGCTGTGCAAGGCTTCCGAAAGCAACTTTTTCACCGTGCATCACACCCTTGCATGCGGCAATTGTGTTGAGGCCGTCGCCGATCGAGTGTGCCGCACCCTTGCCGCCGCTCTCAAAACCGATGCCGGAGAGCAGTGTGTTTGCCTCGATGATATTTTCAACTGCCTGTGTACACAGCTTTCCGGAGACTGCCAGCTTTGCCTTATAGCCGTCTGCAAGGAGAACATCATAGCAGAGTCTCGCAATTGCCTGCGCTGTAATAGAAGATTTTCCGCCGTGAATATTGTCGGAGGCAGAAGCGTGGCACGCACGTGCTTCAAAATAGGTAGAGAATGCATCGCCCATGCCTGCAACCAGGAGCCGTACCGGCGCCTGTGCGATCAGTTCGGAATCAATCAGAATGATGTCCGGGCTCTTCGGAAGGGCAAGCCGCTGATCCAGGCTTCCGTCATCATGATAGATGACAGAAAGAGCAGAGCAGGGGGCATCTGAAGATACTGCTGTCGGAACAATTACACACGGAGCGTGCAGGAAGCATGCGGCCGCTTTGGCAGTGTCAAGTACCTTTCCGCCGCCGGCGCCGACAATAATATCGCAGCCTTCTCTGTGAAAGATGTCCTGCATGCGGTTGATCTCAGTCATCGAGCACTCGCCGTCAAATGATTCAAAATACAGTGCACAGTCAGATGTGTCAGAACCCTCCATTGCATTCTGAATGCGGGAGACGCCAAGTTCGCTGGCGATAATCAGTGCCTTTGTACCGAGCGCGGAGATATGTTTGCTCAGATTCTTTAATTCACCACGTCCCTGAATGTACTTTCCCGGTGCTGCAAGTATTGTACTCATCTCAAATCCTCCATAAAAAATCTCTCTTGTATCACACATAATCGATAAACGATAATATTGAACATAGTATATAGCAAACAGAATGCAAAAACAATAAACTGCAGATATTTAATGTAGATTCTCTGTTTTTTACAAAAGCCGGAGCCGAATATTGTTCAATCTGCGTATTGATTTTTATAAAATATTAAATATAATGGATCATAGATAATCGATTATATCAAAAAACAAGGAGGCAACCATGAGGCTATATACGACAGAAATCAAGACACCTGCCGGCGCGATCCAGAGACTGATGGCAGAACAGGACGGAAAGCTGATTGATCTGAACGCAGCAGGCGGAAAGATGTATGAGGCACAGGGTGATACCAACCCGCAGCAGCTGGCCGATGCCAACCTGCCGAATGATATGATCACTTTCTTTACAAATGGAAAGAGAAGTCTGGATGCAGGCTATGAAGTACTGAAATACGTATCAGATGAGAAACCTGAGGAAGGTCTTGCAGGCCAACAGCTTGTATATACATTTGAAGAGGTTACGGTACTTGCACCGGTTACACGTCCGGGAATCGTCTTTGACGGAATGGTTTACGAAGGTCATGTAAAACATCACTACGGCGAGATCCCGGCAGGGTACTATAAACGTCCGGTCTGGAATACACAGTACACCGATTCCGTAGCAGGAACAGGCGCACCGCTGCATAAGCCGAAATATACAGAGCAGTTCGATTTCGAATTTGAGATGGGCTTCTATATCGGAAAACGCGGCTGCAATATTCAGCCGGATGAAGCGCTGGACTATGTCGCAGGATTTACCGTATTCAACGATCTCTCCGCAAGAGACGCGCAGGCGGATGAGGCAGTTATGGCGCTCGGACCGGCAAAAGGAAAATTCTTCTTCAACAGCCTGATCATGGGACCGTGCGTCGTAACAAAGGATGAGCTTCCGGACTATGATGACCTGGCTATGACAGCACGCGTGAACGGCGAAGTTGTCACAGAGAACCGGACATCCGGCATGCTCTTCAGCCTCGGACAGCTGGTCGCACAGATTTCCGAAGACGCATATCTGAACCCGGGCGATTTCATCGGCCTCGGAACTTCTCCGGAAGGAAATGCAACCTGTTCGAAGCTTGGAAGATGGCTTCAGGTCGGAGACGAGATCGAATTTACGATTGAGAAAATCGGCACCATCTGCAACAAGGTAGTTGACTGAATTCAACTCAGATGGGGAGTGCCCCGCCTCTATAGGCGGTGACTTACAATTCCCCATCTGAGTTGAGCCTCCGGCGGCGCTGAAGGTCCAGTGGACCTTCGTTTAGCGCCGACCGAAGCGGAGCGTAGACATCGCAGAGCTGCGCAGAGGAAGACGCACTTCGTGCGTCGCGCAGCTCGCGCGCGATCGGAGATCGCGATTGAACAGGCGAACAAATAAAACATTATATAAAACAACAAGCATAAAACAGCACAAAGGAGAAAACAAACATGAGATACCATCACACAGAACTGAATGCAAAAGACTGGAAGAAGCTGAGAGATTTTTACTGTGACGTTTTTGAGGGCAAGGTTGTTCCGCCGGAGCGCGATCTTGGCGGCGCATGGTTCGAGAAGGCTTCCGGTATGAAGGGCGCACATGTCGTCGGATGTCACGTTGCATTCCCGGGATACGAAGAAGGCGGCCCTGTTCTCGAGATCTTCCAGCAGGAGACCACCGAGGGAAGCGCAGGTATCTTCAATCATGCAGGATTTGGTCATCTCGGCATTCTCGTGGATGATGTCCAGGCAACCTATGACAACCTTCTGGCACATGGCGGAAGCTCCGACGGACAGATTGTTTCTCATTACTATGAGAACAAGGGCCAGACACTCACACTCATCTATGCAAAGGATCCGGAAGGCAACATTATCGAGATCATGCGCTGGGATGACGGAAAGCTTCCGAACGCAGAATAAATACAGAAAAGGAACAGGACTATGGTAGCAGAGATTATCAGTGTAGGAACAGAATTGCTTCTTGGCATGGTTGCCAATACGAATGCGCAGTATCTTGCAGGAAGGCTTGCAGAACTTGGATTTGACCTCTGCTGCCAGACCGTAGTCGGAGATGACGCAGGTCAGATCAGAACCAGACTGGATGACGCATACAAAAACGGTGCAGAACTGGTGATTCTTGCAGGCGCCGTAGGACCCGGAAAAGACGAGAGGACAAAGGAAATGCTGGCATCTTATTTTGGCAGGCAGCCGGAGTTTGATGCAAAAGCTTTTGAACAGATCGAAAAACGGCTCCGGGCACTCGGCGTGAAGGATCTTACGGAAGAACACCGCAGGCAGGCTGTGATTCCGGCAGATTCCATGGTGCTGACAAATGAATTCGGCACAGAACCGGGATTTGTTCTGGAACAGGACGGCAGAATCGCAGTGGTTCTGCCGGGGCAGCCCAAAGAACTGCAGGATATGTTTGAACAGTGTGTCAACCGTTATCTGCACAATCTGGTAGACAGAAGCCTGGTTACAGTCGCTGTCCGGCTGAAAACGGCGCAGGAAGCACCCGCTGAGCGGGTCAGTGAGGCGGCAGTGACCGCACGGCTGGATGATCTTCTGCAGCTGGAGAATCCGCAGGTTGAAGTTTCCGCACAGGAAGGAAATGTTCTGATCCGGATCACGGCAGCAGCGCCGACCAGAGGAGATGCCTCGCTCATGTCCAATATTATTGCGCAGAACTGTATACAGGTTCTCGGCGAGGACATCATTAAAGAAGTCAAAGAAGAAAAAAAACGAAAAAGTAATGGAGGGTTTTATGCAGCAGGTTACAAAGAATGTTTATACCGATACAACGATTCGCGGATGTAATCCGAGTATCGTTTTTACAACAGAGGGATCAGTATTTGTTGACACAGCACAGATTCTGACGAAGCTTCTGGAAATGCGCTCATTTGCGCTTGAGCGCGGCCCGATTCGCTATCTGATCAACACAGAGGCACACATCGACCACATTTTTGGAAACCACTGGTTTGCAAATGAGGCAATCACAATCGGACATG
The DNA here is from genome assembly GCA_017459675.1 of Eubacterium sp. Classification (GTDB taxonomy): domain Bacteria; phylum Bacillota; class Clostridia; order Lachnospirales; family Lachnospiraceae; genus CADBRN01. The sequence continues at coordinate 25,186 of JAFUCM010000016.1, read as the reverse complement.
AGAAGCTCGCAGATGATCTCTGGAAGGTGCCGGGACCGCTTGATGCTTATGATTACAGCATCGACGTTCTGGAGCGCCAGGATAAAGAAGGACTCGACAAGATGCCGCCGCGCGGAGAATACATTATGATGGAGCGTCCGGACATCACATTCAACGATCACATGAGCCTCAAACTCGGCGATACACATTTCGAGCTGTATCACACACCGGGACATTCTGCATGCCAGATCGCAGTTTACGTTCCGGAAGAGCGCGTTGCAATTCTCGGTGACACCCTGTTTGTTGACTGCCAGACATGGCTGCATTCCGCAGATATCGATGCACTTCTGAAATCTCTTGATTTTCTGGATACACTCGATGTTGATTACTTCATTCCGGGTCACGGTCCTGTTGTGAAGAAAGACTATGTCGCAAAACAGCGCGCATTTATCTATGAGTGGCTCGGTGCTGTCAGCGCAGGCATTTCAAAGGGCTGGAGCGTTGATGAGTGTGCAGCAAATATCAGCTTTGCAGAGCGCTGCCCGATGGATATCGGCCAGCCGGAGATGATGGAATACGTTCAGGTAAATAATGTAATCAAGTGCTACAACTACCTGATGGGTACCAGCCATCCGCTGCGCCTTGGCGCAAACTGATTTCGGATCAAAAACCTTTAAATAAAGAAATAAGTCAAAAGCCATAACATTTTCTCTTTATCTCTCTATTAAATGGGGCTGCCGTATTTATATTTTTTAATTATTACTTACGGCAGCCCCATATGAGATAATGCGTGATTCTGAGGAAAGATCACGCGGGAAGGAGTGTACTGTGCTGGATCATCTGGGAAGGGATATTCATTATCTGCGAATGTCTCTGACGGAACGCTGTAATCTGAAGTGCATTTACTGCAGGGATGAAAGTGCGTTCTGTAAGGCAAAGGAAGAACTGAATACAGAACAGTACAGGATCCTGATCAGGCAGTTTGTCAGTCTCGGGATCCGAAAAGTGCGTCTGACAGGCGGGGAACCGCTTGTGCGGAAGGATTTGACGGAAATTGTGCGGATGATTGCGGCGTATGACGAGATCAGGGATCTCAGTATGACGACGAATGCGCAGGGGCTCGCGGCGCGGCTGCCGGAACTGAAGCAGGCAGGTCTGAAGCGGATTAATATCAGTCTTGATTCGCTGGACGCTGAGCGCTACAGCAGAATGACCAGAGGCGGGAATCTGCAGCAGGTATTTGACGCCGTTGAGACTGCGATCCGGGAAGAACTTCCGGTGAAAATCAATACCGTACTGATCCGCGGAGAAAATGACAAAGAAGCAGATGATTTTATCAGACTGGCCAGAGAGTATCCGCTGGATATCCGGTTTATTGAACTGATGCCGATTGGAAAACTCGGAGAATCGGGGGAACGCCGTGTGATGAACCGGGAGATTCTGGAACGGCATCCGGAATTATATCCTGCAGAGCCGCGGTATTTGTCGCAGCCATCGGAGGACTACACCGCAGACGGGTTCAGGGGACGTGTCGGGCTGATCAGTCCGATTTCCCACAGGTTCTGCAAAGACTGCAACCGGGTCCGGCTGACGAGTGACGGGAAATTAAAAATGTGTCTGGGACGGACACAGGAGACAGAGCTTATGCCGTATCTTACGGGAGACGGACAACAATTACTGAAAGTGATGCGTTCCGCAATCTATGCCAAACCAGCGGAACATCAGTTTGATGAATTGTTCCATTCAAACCGGACGATGAATCAGATCGGAGGATAATTGTGGCAATCGTAAAAGCAATCAATATCAGTGACCGAAGAGGGATTATCAAACATCCGGTGCCGTTCGCCGAACTGCGGATTGACCACGGAATTATCGGGGATGCGCATGCGGGAAACTGGCACAGGCAGATCAGCCTGCTGGGGCAGGAGAGTATCGATAAGATGACCGCCCTTGGCGTGGAAGGCCTCGATCCCGGAAAATTTGCAGAAAATATTACGACAGAAGGAATTGAACTGCACACGCTTCCGGTCGGAACGAAACTGCAGATCGGAGAATGTCTGACAGAGGTTACTCAGATCGGGAAAAAATGTCACCAGCACTGTGAGATTTACAAAAAGGTCGGGATGTGCATCATGCCGAAGGAAGGGATCTTTGTAAAGGTCCTGACGGAAGGGACGATTCATCCGGGTGATCCGGTCAGCATTGTTTAATGACTTTTCGATCTAAAATGTCAGTTCAGCAGATTTAGCAGATATCAATTTCTTTCATCAGGCACACCGCTGCAGAAGCAGAGCGCAGCAGACCGGGAGGAAACATGTTATGAAAATAAAAGTCGCCATTATCACAGTCAGTGACAAAGGAAGCGCAGGCCTTCGGGAAGATCTGAGCGGTCCGGCCATTGCAGAATGTCTCCCGGAAGCGGGTTACGATGTAATAAGCCGGGAGATTGTACCGGATGAACAGGATCAGATTGAAAAACTGCTGGTATCCCTCTGTGATGAAGCCGGGGCAGATGTGATCCTGACGACAGGAGGAACAGGACTTTCACCGCGGGATGTGACGCCTGAAGCTACGATGCAGGTGGCGCATAAGGTGATTCCCGGCATATCCGAGGCACTTCGTGTACAGACTGCGGTAAAAGCACCGCGCTCGATGCTGTCAAGAGGCGTTTCCGTCGTGCGCGGGCAGACAATTATCATCAATTTCCCGGGAAGTCCGAAGGCTGTCCGCGAATGTATGGAAATCGTTCTGCCGGTGCTGGAGCATGCGGTATCGGTTCTGAAAGGAGCTGTGAGCGAATGCGCGCAGAAATGAATACACAGGTGTTTTCTGATTCTGAGCATACAGGAAATGCAGATCCAGGAAATGCAGATCCGGTGCGGTGCACGCTCCGGATCCGTCTGCAGCGGGACGAGCCCTTCTGGGGGATTGGCGTGTCGCAGCTTCTTCATGGGATCGAGAAGACGCATTCCCTGCGTGCGGCAGCACAGAACATGCGGATTTCCTACAGCAAGGCCTGGAAAATTCTGCATCAGGCGGAGATGGCGCTGGATATGCCGCTTCTGAACAGCACAACCGGGGGACAGGACGGCGGCGGATCTTCGCTTACGGAGTATGCGAGAAGACTGCTGTATGCCTATGATGACATGATAGAACAGACAAATGCAGTGATGCAGCGCTGCTATGAAGAGAATCTGGTTCCGATTCTGACAGAAGGTCCGCAGCAGGAGTGCGGATGAATTCGGAATAAGAGCAGGCAAGAGAACGCCGAATATAGTAAGATAAATCTGGAAACAGGAAAAGGGAGAATTCAGATGCTGACATGTGCTATTATTTATACAAGTTTAAATGACAATACCCGCCGGCTGGCAGAAGTGATGTCTCAGGCACTCCAGCCGGGAAGATGTATCTACCTCGGAAAACCGATCGATGACGCACTTGCAGCAGATGTAATCTTCTGGGGGAATAATGCAGATGACAAGTCGCCGCAGACAGTTTCATTTTATGAAAAGGCGAAAGCAATGAATAAAATCATCGTGCCATATGGAGAAACCTGTTACGGCGGCGGTAAAGACATGTATGCGATTGGCAGTTTTGCCAACATCGTAATGTCAAATGCTGAGAAAATCGTAAACAATATGAAGAATAATTAATTCTATGAAAGGACAAATACAGAAGTGAAAAAAAGAGCTTTGTCATTGTTACTTGCAGGCATGATGGTATTTGGACTTGCAGGTTGCGGAAGTTCCGGGAATTCCTCTCAGGCGGCATCCTCGGCAGCATCTTCCGCAGCAGAAATGGCATCTTCTGCAGTATCTTCCGCAGCAGAAACGGCATCATCGGCAGCTTCTTCTGTGGCAGAATCCACTTCCGCAGAGTCCGAAGATGCGGCAGCAGCTTCGTCTGTGAGCGCGGCTTCTGAGGCAGGTACAGCCGAAGCGGGTGAAGAAACAGAGATCCAGGTGTTCATCGCCGCAAGTCTCAGCAAAGTAATGGAGGAAGTAGCTGCGAAATACAATGAGGCGCATCCGGAAGTAAAAATCACATTCAATGCAGACAGCTCAGGCACACTGCTGACGCAGATCGAGGAAGGCTATGCATGTGATGTGTTCTTCTCCGCAGCACAGAAACAGATGGATACCCTTGAAAATGACGACCAGCTTGTCGTAGATGGTACAAGAACCAATGTCGTCAATAATCAGGTGTGCGTGATCTCGCTGAAGGATAACGGTACCAAAGTAACCGGCCTTGAAACACTGAAGGACGCAGAAAATATTGCACTGGCTGACGGCAGCGTGCCGGTTGGCAAGTACACCCGCACAGCCCTGATGAATGCCGGAATTCTTCCGGAGACTGAAGATCCGTCTACATATACCACAGAGGAAGTTTCAGAGGCGCTCGGCGGCGTAGAGATCAGCGAGCAGGGCAATGTCAGCAAGGTTCTCGCAGCAGTTGTAGAAGGTTCCTGTGAAGTCGGAACAACCTATTATTCAGATACATATGGCTATGAGGATGATGTTGAGATTTTGGAGAAAGTCAGTTATGATTTAACAGGAAACGTTATTTATCCGATCGCTCAGATCAAAAATGATGAAGCGGATGAAGCAGAGGCAGCGGCTGCAAAAGATTTTGTAGAATTTGTTTCATCTGATGAGATGAAGGAAGTGTTCCAGAAGTATTACTTTGATACAGAAGTCTGATAAGTTGGGAGGGCTGGCGCAGTAAACGCCTTCATGCATATGATGTATTTATGCATTTGGCCGTTTGCTGCGCCGGCCCCTTTTAAGAGAGGAATGTAGTTATGGATGCATTCAGCGAAGTGATGAAACAACTGGACTGGAGTCCGCTTCTGATTTCCATGAAAACAGCTGTTGCGGCAACGTTTGTCTGTTTTTTTCTGGGTCTGTTTGCCGCGAAGAAAATCATGTATGCGGGGAAAGGAACGAAATCTGTTCTTGACGGGATTCTGACGCTTCCGCTGGTTCTGCCGCCGACGGTCGCCGGCTTTTTTCTGCTTCTGATTTTCAGTAAACGCCGGCCGTTCGGAAGCTTTCTGTTTGAGACGTTTGGGATAAAGGTTGTACAGTCGTGGCTGGGCTGTGTCATTGCGGCAACGGTGATTGCATTTCCGCTGATGTACCGCAACGCCCGCGCAGCATTTGAACTGGTGGATCCGGATCTGATATACGCGGCACGGACGCTGGGGATGTCGGAGTGGTCGATTTTCTTTAAAGTTGTGATTCCGACGGCGGGCCCCGGAATTGCTTCAGGTACGATTCTGACGTTTGCCCGGGCACTCGGTGAATACGGGGCAACTTCCATGCTCGCGGGGAATATTCCCGGAAAAACGGCAACGATTTCGCAGCGGATTGCAATGGTCATGCAGGATCAGGACTATGTGACAGCTGGTTTCTGGGTTGCAGTTGTGCTTGTGATTGCGTTTGTGGCAGTACTGATTTTGAATCTGATTTCCGGCAGGCGTATGAAACATGTGAAACGGTGGTAAAGGATATGAGTATCACAGTTGATTTATCTAAGAATTACGGATCGTTTCATCTGGATGTCCGGTTTTCGGCAGAATCGCGGCGCATCGGAATTCTCGGTGCATCGGGTTCCGGGAAAAGTATGACACTTCGCATGATCGCGGGAATCATTTCGCCCGACAGCGGCCTGGTGCAGATCGGAACTGATTGTTTTTATGATTCCGGCAGGCGTATCAATGTCAGGCCGCAGGCGCGGAAAATCGGGTATCTGTTCCAGAATTACGCGCTGTTTCCGACGATGACCGTAGCGCAGAACATTGCCTGCGGTGTGCAGGGAACCAAGAAACAGAAGCAGGCACGGGCAGAAGAAATGATTCGTGAGTTTCATCTGGAGAGACTTGGCGGCCGGCTTCCGTCTGAATTGTCCGGCGGGCAGCAGCAGAGAGCAGCGCTTGCCCGCATTATGGCATACGAACCGGATGTCATTCTGCTGGATGAGCCTTTTTCGGCGCTGGATGTCTATCTGAAGGATCAGATGCAGCAGGAACTGGTGCAGTTCCTGGACACTTATCCGGGCATCATTATTATGGTCTCGCATGACAGAGACGAAATATACAGGATCTGTGAGGAACTGGTTATTATCGATGAGGGAAAAACAGTCATCAGCGGCAGGACAAAAGACATCTTTGCAGATCCCCAGAGCCGGACTGCGGCAACTCTGACAGGATGCAAAAATTTCTCCGCAGCAGCCCGCATAGATGATCACACGTTCCGGGCAGAAGACTGGGGGATTACGGTTCATACACAGAAAGTACTGCCGGATTCTTTTGACTGTATCGGATACCGCGCGCATGAATTTGAGCCGGTCTGGGGAGCGCAGAAGGAAAACTGCATTCCGGTACACGTATCCGGCTGTGCAGAGCTGCAGTTTGAAAAGAAGTTTTATATAAATACGAAAGCAGAAGGCAGTTCGGAAACAGCGCCGGTAAAATGGTTTGCCCAGCGGAATGTCTGGGATGAACTGGAACAAAAAGGCATGCCGGACTGGCTGCGGATTCAGGAGGAACATATTTTGTTTCTGCAGCAGCGAAGATGCAGCTGTTAAAGCCGCAGGGTGATACTGCGGGCCTGCATGACGACATGTGCGACGGAGTGATCCGGCGGACCGGCATAGCGACATGTGTGACGGGGTGATACGGCGGACCGGCATAGCGACATGTGTGACGGTTGATACAGCGGGCCGGCTTAACGGGCTGACAGGACTGGTTGACGCATCGGATTGACATGTCAAGATGGGAAAGTGGGGAAAGGATTGCGAAGCATGGGAAATCAGTTAACGCACATCAACGAAAAAGGAGAGGCCCGCATGGTCGATGTAGGCGAAAAACAGGTGACGCGCCGCGAGGCCTCTGCGCAGGCAGTTGTCTGTATGCAGCCGGAGACGCTGAAAATGATCTGTGACGGCACGATGCCCAAAGGCGATGTATTTGCCTGCGCCCGGATCGCCGGTATCATGGCGGCCAAGAAGACGAGCGACCTGATTCCGATGTGCCATCCGATTCCGATTGAAAAGGTGGAAATCGACATCGCACCGGTTGATGAGACACATGTGCGCATCATCAGCACTGCCCGCTGTTCGCATAAGACCGGGATTGAGATGGAGGCCCTGACGGCGGCATCTGTCGCGGCACTGACGATCTACGATATGTGCAAGGCTGTCGACAGGGGCATGGTGATTGAGGAAGTGATGCTGCTGCGCAAATCCGGCGGGAAGAGTGGCATTTATGAAAGAAAATAAAGCTGGTATTTCGTGACAGATAACCGGCACCTGCATTGGCGGGAATGAAATGCAGCAGAAGATGCGGACAAGACTTACAGGAAGCGCTTTCTGTCTTGACTTCGCCGTACGGCTTATATTATGATTGTTTCAGTCAAATATAGCCGTACGGCGTTATTATTATGGCGTAATAAGAAATTAAGCTGTACGGCGAAGAATGTGAAGTGCGCAGAAGGTGTTTTCTGCGGGCAGCGTCGTTTGCGGATCGCAGGGCTGCGCAAGGGAAGACGCACAAGTGCGTCTCGCAGCTCGTGCGCGATCAGAGATCGCGATTGAAAAATAACCGGCGCATTCTCGTGACTTCAGTCGTGAGTTAGCCGGGGGAGAACAAATGTTCTGATTTGTCTTGCGATCTCTTTTTTCGTATGATACAATAATCATATGGTAAAAGATATTTATTTTATTAGTAATAGTGATTTATCATATGGTCGTGGTTACGTATATTCCCTTCAGTATCTATCGTCTGATGCACCAAGTACAGGAGAAATGTCCTGACAGACGGAGTGGATGCAGACTGTAAGCGGCTTCTCTATGAGCTGGCGGAGGAATACGGATTTCAAATCCCTGCCATGGAGGTGATGCCGGATCATGTGCATCTCCTCATTAATGCGAAACCGCATTTCTTCATTCCGGATATGATTAAAATCATAAAGGGAGGTCTGGCGCGGAAGCTGTTTCTTCTACATCCAGAGATGAAGCAGAAACTGTGGGGCGGTCATCTGTGGAATCCTTCGTATTGTGTGGTTACCGTAAGTGAAAGAAGCAGGGAACAGATCGAGCAGTATATCGAGAGCCAGAAGGAGAAAGCCTGGGGCGGCAGAGGACGTCCCCCGAAGGATCTGGAGCGTCTGCAGGCGTATCACAGGGAGGTGCTTAAGTGTGAAGATGATGTCTTCTTACAAAGTGGAGATCCTGAAACTTCATAAGCCCTTAAAGCAGACGATGGCGATCTGCCGTTCTGCCGTCGCCTGGCTTCTGCCTGTAATTGATGCGGAGTGGAACAGTCTTTCTCTGATCGGGCAGGAAAAGCACCGGTTCAATGCCGCGGAGAAACTGATCCACGGGACAAAGAAAAACCTGGCAAAATATTTCTTTGACGCTGCATTCCCGAAGATGCCGTCCTACCTGAGGCGCGCTGTTCTGCAGCATGTGATCGGAATGGTTTCTTCCGCACATACACAGAAGAGAAATCTGCAGATATCCGGAAAACGCGCAGAAGGAATTTCGCGACACGATACCGGCCACTATATGCCTGTTTTCTACCGGGATAACATGTACCGGAAAAAAGAGGACGGTGTATACCTGAAGCTGTATAACGGAAAAGACTGGGTCTGGCAGAAAGTACTGCTGAAGAAAACAGATCTGGAATATATCCGCAGGCACTGGACAGGCGTGAAGGAAAAATCCCCTATACTGGTAAAGCGGTATAAGAAGTACTTTCTGCAGTTTGCTTTTGAGGAGAAGGTAAAACTTCGCAGTACGCCTGTGGAACAGAGCAGGATCTGTGCGGTTGATCTGGGGATCAACACGGATGCGGTTTGCAGCATCATGACAGCGGACGGAACTGTCGCCGCAAGGAAGTTCATCAGCTTTCCGGCTGAAAAAGACCGTCTGTACCATGTGCTGAACCGCGTGCGGAAAAAACAGAGAGCATATGGATCAAAAAGCATAACTGGATTCTGGGCGTATGCAGAAAGGCTGAATGACCAGATCGCAGTCAGGACAGCTTCCGCCATCGTTGCATTTGCAAAAGCGCATGACGTGGATGTGATCGTCTTCGAGCATCTGGAGATGAAGGGAAAGCGGTCCGGGAAGAACAAACAGAAGCTGCACATGTGGAAAAAGAGAAGGGTGCAGTCTGTAGCAGAGCATCAGGCGCACCGGGCAGGAATCCGGATTTCGAGGATCTGTCCATGGGGAACCAGCGCGCTGGCTTATGACGGGAGCGGCAGACTGGAGCGTGATAACCGGAATCACAGCCTTGCCACCTTCCGGAACGGAAAGCAGTACAACTGTGATCTCTCGGCATCGTACAACATCGGGGCAAGATATTATATCAGAGAATTGGAAAAATCCATTCCGGAGACGGAGTGGTCTGTGCTCGCGGCAGAAGTTCCGGGAGCACAGCGCAGAACCTCCAGTGTCTGGGCCGATCTGGTAAGACTTAACCGGGTCATGAGAGACGGTGCGGGCACAGGCAGTTCTTCCGGAGGATACCTTTTGCGTGGTGATGTTTCAACATCAGAAGAAGCAAAGCTAAGCAAAGAGGCGGACCGCCGGGGAACCAGGTCCGGCTGCCTAAAGCAGCCTGCGGCGTAAGCCGCATTAGGAAGCACGTGATTTTAATCATGTGAGGTTCACGCGAAAGTGTAAGAAGAGGAAAAACAGATGATTGTTACAGATGTAAATGGCTTTGGAGCGGCAGTACGTCAGCGCAGAAAAGAACTTCATTATACACAGGCAGATTTGGCAGAATTTACCGGATTCAGTATTAGTTTTATTTCGGATCTGGAGCGTGGAAAAAAGACGATTGAACTCGGAAAGGCATTGTATCTGTCCAATATTCTGGGACTGGACTGCAGGCTTGAAATCAGAGGGATGAAGCATGAAGAAACTTGATGTCTGGATCGAAATAGAAGGCCGGCAGATTTATGCAGGAACAATCGAAGGTACTGACGGAACAGATGCCTGCTTTTGTTATGGAGACAGCTATCTGCGGCAAGAGAACGCGCGGGCTGTTTCGGTCAGCCTGCCGGTCAGACCGGAAAGCTTTACGGCAGAACAGACCCGGAATTTTTTTGAAGGCCTCCTGCCGGAAGGATTTACGAGAAGAACAGTTGCGCAATGGCTTCATGTAGATGAAACAGATTATCTTTCCATACTGGAAGGCCTTGGGAATGAATGTCTCGGAGCGATCCGGATTACATCGGACCGGCAGCCGGAGCTGCATACTTCCTATGAGCAGATATCCCCGCAGAAAATAAGGGAACTTGCGGAGAAAGGTGCCGTGAAATCTACAGAACTGCTGGTTAAGACACATTTGTCTCTGACAGGCGCATCCGGAAAGGTCGGTCTGTATTATGAACCTCAGGCAGAGCAGTGGTATATGCCGATGGGACTTGCACCGAGTACGCATATCCTTAAGCAAAGCTATGTCAGGCTCGACAGTATCGTAACCAATGAGCAGCTGTCACTTTTAACTGCGCTTAAGCTGGGAATTGATGTGCCGGACAGCTTTATTGTGAAGGCAGAGGAAGAAACAGAAGAACTGTCCGGAGAAAGTGAAGCGAGTGTTTTGCTGGCGACAGCCCGTTATGACAGAATCTTTCCGAAAAAGAAAAAAATGATTGGCGGGCTGCCGGTTCCGCTCCGACTCCATCAGGAAGATTTTGCACAGGCACTCGGTATTTCAGCGGCTGATAAATATGAAACGGAAGACAAGGGAGAAACAAACGGGTATTTGCGCAGAATGTTTGATTTGCTCCGTATGTACTCTGCCGATCCGATTACAGATCAGACGCGTCTCTGGAATATCATTGTTTTTAACGCTTTGCTGGGAAATACAGACAGCCATATAAAAAATTTCTCCTTGCTTTACCATGCGGATTTGGGTGCGATGCGTCTCGCGCCTGCATATGATCTGTTGAGTACATCTGTCTATGAAAGCAGTACGCGGGATCTGGCTTTTCGCATCGGAGATGCATGGAGCCTGGATCAGTTAACAAGAGATTGCTTTGAACAGGCAGCAGAAGAAGCTGGTCTCGGACGGAAATTCGCCATGAAACAGCTTGATAAAATATGTAATAGATTTGAGGCGGCTTTACATGAAGCAGGAAACTATCTGGAAATGCAGGGATTTTATGCGGCCGGGCGAATCGCAGAACGAATTCTTAAAACGGGAGGTGTCCGGCAGTTGCGGTAAAGGCTGTCATTTGCCAATATGCCGGTATATAACGGTTGTATAATTAACCGGTTCTTTTTGCCTGACCGGTAAAAACATGGTATGATATTGATTTGTTGACAGGAGGGGAGCCGCAAATGTCTGAATTTGAAGCACTGCAGCAGGTGGTAAGAGACTTAAGGGATCCGGAGACCGGATGTCCCTGGGACCGTGCCCTGACGCACGAAGAACTGAAACCGACCTGCATCGAAGAAGCGGCAGAAGTGATCAGCGGGATTAATATTCTGCGGGAGACCGGCAACCCGGAGGGACTGCAGGAAGAACTCGGGGATCTGCTGCTGCAGGTCGTGATGCACGCGCAGATTGCAGAAGAGGAAGGCCTCTTTACGATGGACGATGTCTGCCGGACTGTCCGCGAGAAAATGGTGCGGCGGCATCCGCATGTATTTTCCCGGAAATCCGGTGCAGATACAAAGAAGCATTCTGCCGCCGGGTCAGGAACGCAGGAGCATTCTGCCGGAGCAGGCACAGAGGATCAGTCTGCCGGCGCCGGTACACAGGATCAGTCTGCCGGCACAGGTGCACAGGAACAGCTCACCTGGGATGAGATCAAGCGGCAGGAAAAGGCCGGGAAGGAATGGATGGACGCCTATCTTCCGGATGCCTTACTTGAGGCGCGGGAACTCGTTGACCGCGCGCGCAGGCGTAAGGGGTTTCTGGAGGAATCCTGAAGACAGAAACCAGACCATGGCGCAATTAACGGTGTTCCGGACACGCTTCCTGCCACAGGCATAGTGTTCTGTTGTCCGGGTCGGACAGAGCAGCCATGAAGCAACAGAAGTAAAAGCAGTAAATGAGGTAAGAATCTTGGAAAAATTCGCACAGATGATCACGACGATTGACGGATATGTCTGGGGACCGCCCATGCTGGTTCTGCTTGTGGGAACTGGTATCTTTCTGACGGTCCGCCTGAAGTTTCTTCCGTGGAGAAATCTCGGACACGCGTTGAAGACGATTTTCAGTAAGGATTCCATGAAGAGTCATGGCGACGGAGATGTGTCGGCATTTGCATCGCTGATGACAGCGCTGGCTGCGACGATCGGGACCGGCAATATTGTCGGCGTGGCGACGGCCATGTTTGCCGGCGGCCCCGGCGCGCTGGTGTGGATGTGGATCTCGGCATTTTTCGGACTCAGCACAAAGTTCAGTGAGTGCATGCTCGCGGCGAAATACCGCGAGAAAAATGAGAACGGCGAAGTGTCCGGCGGCCCGATGTACACGATGAAAAACGGGCTGAAAAATAAGAAGTTCGGGCTCGTACTCGGCATGTTGTTTGCTGCCTTTACGGTTCTGGCGTCACTTGGAATCGGCAATCTGTCACAGGCAAATTCCATTGCGGTTTCTCTGAATACCATGACCGGGATTCCGCTTTATGTGATTGGCATCGTACTGATGGTACTCACATTTCTGGTTATTGTCGGCGGGATCAAGAGCATTTCCAAAGTATCATCGGTCCTGGTTCCGTTTATGGCAGTCTTGTATATCGCGGCAGGATTGATAGTAATCCTGCTGAACTACCGCAATATTCCGGACGGCCTGTATATGATTATAACGATGGCATTTAACCCGAAGTCTTTTGGCGGCGGCGTGGCTGGGACGATGACTGCCTCTGTCATGAATACCATCCGCTACGGCGTGGCCCGCGGTGTCTTTTCCAATGAGGCGGGACTCGGTTCTGCTGCAATCCCGGCATCGGCATCTACGACAGCAGATCCGGTCAGACAGGGCTACATCAGCATGACCGGTACCTTCATCGATACGATCGTTGTCTGCTCGATCACAGGCCTCACAATCGCATCCTCCGGCGTGCTTGGGACAGTCGGGGCAGACGGAAAGCCGCTGCAGGGCGTCAACCTGACAGCCGCGGCATTTGAATCCATCCTCGGACCGGCCGGCAAATACGTCGTTTCCATCGGCATCATCCTGTTTGCATTTTCAACGATCCTCGGCTGGGAATACTACGGCGAAAAAGGATTTGAATATCTGTTTAAGACGGCAAAATACAACACCTTCTACAGAATCTTCTTCTCACTGATTATCTTTGTGGGAGCGACACAGGCACTGGATATCGTATGGGACATCTCAGATATCTTCAATGCACTGATGGCGATCCCGAACCTGATCTCATTGCTGCTGCTGAGCGGCGTCATTGTAGAAGAAGCGGACAGGTACCAGAAGAAGATTAAGAGGTAGAGTAAAGTACAGGATACAAATTCCACGCAGCTCAGGTAGGATTCGCTGCTTTGGAAATGAGGAAACAGACTGCAAATTCCACGCAGCTCAGATAGAATTCGCTGCTTAGGAATTTGCAGTCTGTTTTTTCGGAGACAGAGAACTGTCTCTTGTCTCCAAAATGTTACAAAACGTAACGAATCCGAAAGAATTCAGAAATATATATTAAATAAAAGAAATATTCTGAAAATGGTTGACAAATGCGGCAGGTTACTGTATATTATTATCAAGGAGTGAGACCACTTTACAGGGCTCAAAGGGCGGGATCCTATAATAAGAAATCCCAAAAAAATCTGATAGAAAGAGAGGTTATAAAGTGAGACTTCTGAACTTTCATCGGTAGGGCTGTCAGATCGAGATGATCCGGCAGCCCTGAATTTTTTTGTTTTGATTTATTTGCGTAAGCATTTATATAAGCTGTCGTCAGTTCTGCAGACACAGGGACGTGTATCTGTCCGGGTGCCTGCAGAGCAGATGAGTCAGGCAGAAGGGTGCAGCGGCTGCATCCTTATTTTTTTGACAGAAAACAGTGCAGAGGGTAAAATGTAAGCAGAATTATAACAATTGGAGAAACAGATATGGACAACGAAACTTTACTTTGTAAGACGTTCAGTTTTATTCAGGCTGCATATATCACAGCGGCACTCGAGGATGAGGGGATCCGCTCGCGGCAGGTTCAGGTCGGCGCGCCGAAGGATGCATCTGTTTACCAGAGTGATGAGCCGACAGCATACGAGATTTATGTGCCGGTTTCATCTGTTGCGGATGCCTGCCAGGCGCTGATTATGACGGGGCTGTGGAATGAACTGGAAGAGGAAGAGGATACAGTTTAAAGGCCGGCAAAACCAGTACAGAAATGGGGTGATGATCGATGCTGAAGGATTTTGTGAAAGCAGTGAAACCGGAGAAGGAAGTGCTGCGGCAGCAGCTGGCAGCTGAGCGGGAGAAGCTCGCCGCACGGCAGCTGCAGATCAAAGAAGCGAAGCTTCCGGTCATGGTTGTATTTGAGGGTTGGGGTGCAGCCGGCAAGGGCAGTGTTATGGGAGAAGTGATCGAGAACATCGATCCGCGCTTCTTCCAGGTTGCGACGATGGACGCGCCCGCGACAGAGGATCAATTGCGCAAACCGTTCCTGTACCGCTATTTTGTGGAAATTCCGGAGGCCGGCAAGTTTAAATTTTTTGATACCTGCTGGATGGGCGGCGTGACCCGCGGTGTCCTGAACGGTGAGATTGACTACGGCGCGCCGTATCAGGAGAAAATCCGTGAGATCAATCTGACGGAGCGGCAGCTGACGGACAACGGCTATCTTGTCATGAAGTTCTTCTTCCATATCGGCAGAAAGGAGCAGAAGCGTCGGCTGGAGGAACTGTTGGCCGACAAGAACACGCGATGGCGCGTCAATGACGATGATCTCTGGGAAAATGCCAATTATAAGCTCTGCCGGGAGGTGTATGACCAGTATCTCGAAGACACGAACCGGTCCAATGCACCCTGGTACATCATCGACGCGAAGGATAAACGGTGGGCGGAGCTGCAGGTGCTGCAGTTTCTGAATCAGGGAATCGATACAGCACTGAAGAATTCGGCGCTGGCGGTGCCGATTCTGCAGAATACATTTCCGCTTCAGCCGATTGAGAAGCTTGCAGATATTTCCCTGCAGGATAAAACGGTAGATCCGGACACCTACAAACAGGAGCTGGACAGACTGCAGGCAGAACTGGCAGATCTGCATAACAAATTATACCGGAAGAAGGTACCTGTGATTATCGGCTATGAGGGCTGGGATGCGGCCGGCAAAGGCGGCAATATCAAACGCATCACCAGTGCACTTGACCCGCGCGGCTACATCGTACATCCGATTGCAAGCCCGGAGCCGCACGAGAAGGCGCGGCATTATCTGTGGCGATTCTGGAACCGGCTCCCGCGCACCGGTCACATTGCGATTTTTGACCGGACCTGGTACGGCCGTGTCATGGTGGAGCGCCTGGAAGGATTTTGTAGTGAAAATGACTGGCAGAGGGCGTATAATGAGATTAATGAGTTCGAGCGGATCCTGACAGACTGGGGTGCCGTCGTGCTCAAATTCTGGGTGCAGATCGACAGCCAGACACAGCTGGAGCGTTTTACCGCACGCCAGAATACGCCGGAAAAGCAGTGGAAGATCACGGATGAAGACTGGCGGAACCGCGAGAAATGGGATCTGTATGAGGCGGCGGTCGATGAGATGCTGCAGAAGACAAACACTGTTTTCGCTCCCTGGCATATCCTGGAATCGGTCGACAAGCGGTACGCGCGGCTGAAGGCACTGCGAATCGTGACAGATGCCCTGCGGAAGGCAACGTCCTGACAGGATCGCGTTTTACTGTAAGGTATCTGCCTGACAGGCGAAGGGCATTCAATGCAGTGGGGAATCCCCCGCCTCTTCAGGTGGCGGGTTACAAAACAAATATGACGCAGTGAATGACAAGTATAAATGAAGTGAGGAAGGAACCATGAATCAGATCATTACCGTAAACCGTGAATTTGGCAGCGGCGGACGCGAACTGGCACGCCGTCTCTCAGAAGAGCTGCAGATTGCTTACTATGACCACGAGATCATCGAAGCAATCTCAGAGGAAACAGAGCTTTCTGAAGAGTATGTCAGAAACGTTTTCTACCGGAAGCCGTTTTATTCTTATCCGATCACCATCGGAAACCGCTTCTATCTGGGCGGTGATGAGATGTTTAATCAGGTGAGCCAGATATCCCAGTCGCAGAGCCGGATCATCCGTGAGCTTGCAGAGAAGTCAGACTGCATCATCGTCGGACGCTGTGCAAATTACATCCTGCGCGACATGAACCCGTTCCGCATCTTCGTCTATGCAGATATGGGCGCACGTATGAAGCGCTGCCGCGAGAAAGCACCGGCGGATGAGCATATGACCGACAATGAACTTCGCAGGCAGATTAACCGCGTCAACAAGAACCGTGCGAACTACTATGAGACATTTACGGGCGAGAGATGGAAAGAACTGCTGGATTATGACCTCTTCATCAACACCAGCACCAGGTCGATCAAGCAGATCGTACCGCAGCTGGCACGGATTTTCCGTTAATAGCAGGGAGATGGAATGTCCGCCTGGCGGCCGGACTTCGTAAATAAGGAAAATGATATTCGCCCCATGTAATTCTGCAAATACGGAGAATGAATATCTGCCCCGCAGAATTTTGCAAAAGAAAATAAAACAGAAAAATCACCGGAAAATCATTTCAGAGATTCCGGTGATTATTTTTTGCACAGACCAGCACTGCGCAGACCAGCACTGCGCAGACCAGCATGGCTCAAACCAGCATTGCCAGCCGCTGCGGCAGACATTTGACAGAAATGTGGTCTGACTGATAAGAAACTTCTCCGTCGGTGTGAACCCAGAGCGGTTTTGCAGTACGGATTTCTGCGCTTTGGATGGTAAAATGATGCACACCTTTGATGTTGAAGTATTTTCCGGCATGTGCCGCCGGGAAGGAGAGGATCGCCTTTGGCGCCGGAATATCGCCGACAGCCACCAGTGTCATGCGACCGTCTGAAGGGTCAGCGTCCGGCGCAAAGCGATAACCGCCGCCTTCGTAAGCGCAATTCATAAATGCGGAAAACAGCATTTTGTCAAGATGCAGTGAACGGCCGTCATCCAGCAGAATGTCGCAGGCCGTTTTGCGGGCAAAGAGAATCTGCCGCAGCGCAATGGTTCCATAGGATAGTTTTCCGAGATGGAAACGGTTCAGCGTGTTTTTGATGTTGGAGGACAGTGCCTCTTCGCAGACTGCCGCGTCGAAGCCGATGCCGGAGCTGATGACGAACCGGTGTGTCAGGCCGGCGGCCGCGATCCCGCTGTATGCGCCGGAACCGGTATATACTGCACTGCTTTCCGGGCGGGTTGCGGTACAGTTTTCCGGGCCGACAGTTGCACTGCTTTCCGGATCGGCTGCTGCACTGCTTTCCGGGTCGGCTGCTGCACGCTCTCCGGCAAGCTTCCGCGAACGGATATCAGAAACTGTATGGAAATGCACGGCCCCCAGATCCAGATGCCTGCGGACTTTGCCTGCTGCAATCCGCCGGATCAGAACAGCCGGATCTTTCGGAAGATCCAGGCCGCGGGCCAGATCATTGCCTGAGCCGACCGGAAGAAACGCCAGCCGGACGTTGTCATAATTGTCTATGCCGTTGATGACCTCGTTAAATGTGCCGTCACCGCCCGCTACAATCAGATTGACCGGTTCAATGCTGTCAGCGTGTGCGGCTGCCCTGCGCGCCAGGCGGCCGGCGTGTCCCGGCCCCTCAGTAAAGTAAAGACGGCAGGGAATTCCCTGTTTTTTGAAAAAGGAAAGCAGCTGCGGGAGTGCGGTATCACGTCCCCCGGATCTTGCGGATGGATTGGCAATACAGTAGTACATGGTACACCTCGTAAAGTATATGTGGATACAGTTATTTCGGAATTGATACCTGATGCAGTTGTTGTGGATCCGTTATCTGTTACAGCTGTTCAGGGACCGTTATCTGTTACAGCTGTTCAGGGACCGTTATTTGTTACAGCTGTTCAGGAACAGGTATCTGTCCGGAAAAACAGAAAAGAACTGCGCCGGATCTAATAAATAAAGTATACCATGCCGGCTGCCGCTGCGGTTGCAGGTATTGGGAAAATTGTGTAAAATACTATTTGCTGCGGCGTTACAAAGAGGAGGAGAAGTGTAGTATGTTGCGAGAGAGTGGTATTTTATATCCGATTTCATCCCTTCCGTCCAGATACGGAATCGGATGTTTTTCGAAAGAAGCCTATGAGTTTGTGGATTTTCTGCATGATGCGGGACAGCGTTACTGGCAGATTCTGCCGATCGGTCCGACCGGATTCGGCGATTCTCCGTATCAGTCATTTTCGACATTTGCGGGAAATCCTTATTTCATTTGTTTTGAAGACCTGATCAAGAAAGGTCTCCTGCGGGAGGATGAATGCAGCCGGTATGATTTTGGCAGCAATCCGGAGCGTGTTGACTATGGCGCGCTGTACAACAGCCGCTTTGAAGTTCTTCGCATTGCATTTGACCGGTTTGTTGAGCAGGGCGGCCAGAAGGAAGAAGAATATCTTGCATTCCTTAAGGAAAACAAATACTGGCTGGAGGATTTTGCGCTGTTCCGGGCAATTAAGAACAGCCGTGACGGACAGGAGTGGACCAGCTGGGATGCCGACCTGCGCAGCAGGGATAAAAAGGCACTGAAGGCTGCAGCAGAAGAGCTTTCAGATCAGATTGCATTTTTCTATTTCCAGCAGTATATGTTCCACATGCAGTGGGATGCGCTGCACGCATACGCGACAGAGAAAGGTGTTAAGATCATCGGTGATATTCCGCTGTATGTTGCAATGGACAGCGCAGATGCATGGGCACACCAGGAGCAGTTTCTGATCGGCGCAGATCACCGTCCTGTTGATGTCGCAGGCACGCCGCCGGATGCATTTTCTGCGACCGGACAGCTCTGGGGCAATCCGATTTACGACTGGAAATTCATGAAGAAAGATGGATTTAAATGGTGGATCAGCCGGATTAAAAAGAATCATGAATTCTACGATGTAATCCGGATCGACCATTTCAACGGACTGGATTCTTACTACGCGATTCCGTATGGTGAGAAGACCGCGGAGAATGGAGAACTGCGCAAAGGACCGGGTATCGCATTGTTTGATGCGATTCGCAAGGAACTGGGAGATGTTGCGATTATCGCCGAAGATCTCGGCAACCTGACCGACAGTATCCGGAAGCTGCGTGATGACGCCGGCCTTCCGGGCATGAAGGTGCTGCAGTTCGCATTTGACGGAAGCGAGTCCAGCGAGTACCTGACGTACCGCCACGTCAAGAACTGTGTTGTTTACACCGGCACGCATGATAACATGACCACCCGCGCGTGGATCGAGTGCATCAACGACCACGACCGCGACTTTGCGCGCAGATACATCAATTCCATTTTTACAGATTACGGTCAGTTTACATGGGATTTCATCCGCGAGGCACACCGCTCATCCGCAGACCTCTGCATCATCCCGATCCAGGATTATCTTGTCAAAGGAAATGAGGCGCGAATCAACACACCGGGCGCGATGGGCGAGAACTGGCAGTGGCGCGTCACACCACACCTCCTGTCACAGGAACTCTGCCGGGCAATCTATGATATGACGAAGCTGTACGGAAGACAGCCGAAAGAGGAGCCGAAAGTAGAGCCAGAAGTAGAGCCAGGGGACGGTTCTCTGTCTCCTGTATGAGATAACGAGATACAATGACCGGGCAGGCGGAATTGTCAGGATTGGGAAAAGCGCCAGCCGGAGAGCGTTGTTGGGGCAGGCGGAATCATCAGGATTGGAAAAAGCGCCAGCCGGAGAGCGTTGTTGGGGCAGGCGGAATCATCAAGATCAAGAAAAGTGCCAGCCAGAGAGAACAGCTAGGGCAGGCGAAATTGTCAGGATTGGAAAAAGCGCCAGCCGGCGAGTGCCGGCAGGGCAGGCGGAACTATTTTGAATAAGAAAACCGCAAGCTCTTACCGCACCGTGCATGGAAGAGAGAGCCCAACCCCAATTCTAATTACCGCGACATCCCATACTTGCACACTTCCCGCAGGCAGCATGCATCACACTGTGGGCGGCGGGCGACGCAGACGGCGCGGCCGTGGAGGACGAAGCGGTGGCAGAGATCGTTGCCTTCTTCGGGCGGGATGATTTTCCAGAGTTCGCGTTCGACCTTTGCAGGTTCTTTGATGTTGTCGACCAGTCCGATGAGGTTGCACAGGCGGATGCAGTGTGTATCCGTCACAATCGCGGGCTTGCCGAAGACATCGCCCATAACAAGATTGGCACTTTTGCGGCCGACACCCGGAAGAGCCAGAAGTTCCTCGAAGGTCGTCGGGACCTGGTCGTTGTATTGCTCATGCAGAACACGCATGCATTTTGAAATATCGCGTGCCTTGCTGGGACCGAGGCCGCAGGGGCGGACAATGGCCTCTATCTCTTCCGGTTCTGCTGCAGCCAGTGCTGCGACGGAAGGGAATTTCTCATAGAGCAGCGGTGTAATCTGGTCGACACGCGCATCCGTGCACTGCGCGGCGAGGCGCACACTGACGAGCAGCTGCCAGGCATCTTCGTAGGCAAGTGTACAGGAGGCCTCCGGATATTCCTGTTTCAGGCGTTCAATTACGGCAAGGGCACGTTGTTTTTTCGTCATAAAATAAGTCCTTTCACGCTGTATGGCAGATACGGTAAAAAGGTACTGCGTTAGATTCTGCAGCAGAGGCCGTTCTGACGGGCGGGGAATGATTATGATTTCAAGAACCAGTATACCACAGGGCAGCAAGCGATGAACAGGGAGGTAAATCATGCATATTATCCTGCATGAACCGGAGATACCTAGTAATACGGGAAATATCGGGCGGACGTGTGCGGCGACAGGAACGTCGCTGCATCTGATCGAGCCGCTGGGGTTCCGTCTGACGGAGAAGCAGATCAGGCGGTCCGGTATGGATTACTGGGAAAGGCTCGACGTCACCCGGTATATCAATTTTGAGGATTTTCTGGAAAAGCATCCGGATGCGCGGATCTGGTGTGCGACGACAAAGGGAAGCAGGGTTTACACGGATGCAGATTTCCGGCCTGACGATTACCTGATGTTCGGCAAAGAAAGCGGCGGAATCCCTGAGGAGATCCGCAAGATGTACCCGGACCGGTGTATCCGGATCCCGATGGGCGATGAGATCCGCTCTCTCAACCTGGCCAACTCCGTGGCTGTTGTTTTGTACGAAGCGCTGCGGCAGTGCCATTTCCCGGGTCTGCATTGAACTGGATTTGTTTCTCTGACCTGAAAAAACAGTTTTCTTTCCGGAAAACTGCAGAGCCTACTTGAGAAAAAACAGCCATGTTTCCGGAAAATTGCAGAGCAGGCGTGCCTGAGAGGAGCTGCAGAATCTGAACATCTTATAAAGCTGCAGAACCCGAACATCTTATAATATAATATATTAAAACGAATATATAATAACCAGAGCAACCCGCAAACTTAATAACCAGAGCAACCCGCAAACCAGTATGAGGAAGGAATAATTGAATATGAGCACTTCAAACCAGAAGCAGGCCAATCCAAAGGCCCTGTTTCCTATTCTGTTGTTTTTAATTCTGTATCTCGGCAACGGTATCTTTTTCGAGTACATCAAACCGGAAGAAGGCCAGATGGGCTTTTACGTCGTATCGGTTGTACTTGCGTTTTCGATTGCGCTGATCGCTGCATTTCTGCAGAATCGTTCCAGATCGTTCGATGAAAAAATTCATATCTGCGCGCGCGGCATCGGTGATGACAACATTGTCATTATGTTGCTGATTTTCCTGATGGCCGGTGCATTCAGCGGCATTGCCGGCGAGGCCGGCGGCGCCTCCAGTACGGCGAATCTTCTGCTGAATATCATTCCCGGCAAGTTTGCGATTCCGGGCCTTTTCGTGATCGCATGCCTGATTTCCATGGCGATGGGAACCAGCGTCGGCACAATCTCGGTACTTGCCCCGATCGCGGTCGCGGTATCGAAGAACGGCGGTCTGCTGCTGCCGCTCTGCATCGGCGTGGTTGTCGGCGGTGCCATGTTCGGCGATAACCTGTCATTTATTTCCGATACGACCATTGCGGCGACCAAGACGCAGGGCGTCGAGATGAAGGATAAATTCCGGACCAATATCAGAGTTGCCCTGCCGGCGGCCGCAATTACCTTTGTCATTCTGATTGTATACGCGATTGTGAGCCACGGCGCTGCAATCGGCACATTTGAATTCAATATCTGGCAGGCGCTGCCGTACTTTATCGTTCTTGCCATGTCTGTTGCGGGCATCAACGTATTTCTGGTGCTGATGGCAGGCATTCTCCTGTTTGGCCTGGTGGGCATGCTGACCGGATCGCTGACATATGCAACCGGGCTGGCCGCCATGGGAGAAGGACTCAATGGCATGTTCGAGACGATGATCGTCACAATTCTGGTGGCATCCATCGCGGCACTGATGCGCGAGAACGGCGGATTTGAGGCGATTCTGGAAATGATCCGGAAGCGTGCAGACAACAAGCGCGGCGGCATGTTCGGCATTGCGTTTCTGACTGCATTCATGGATATTGCGACTGCAAATAATACCGTTGCGATTGTCATCGCGGCGCCGATTGCAAAAGACATCAGCACTGAGTATGGTGTCGAGCCAAGGAAAACAGCGTCTCTGCTGGATACCTGTTCCTGCATTATGCAGGGAATCATCCCGTACGGCGCACAGCTGCTTGTGGCTGCGAATATCGCGAAAATTGCGAGCGTATCCATTATCCCGTATCTGTTTTATCCGTTTATCCTGGCGGTATTTGTGATTGTTTCGATTATCAGGGAGAGATAAACAGGGAAAGTGGAATTCACTGTATTACCATATTGTTTGCAGAAGATATTTGTCTGCAGTTGCGAAATGATCAAAAAAGACAATAATTTTATATAATTTTGTTTCTTTTTTCTGTGAAATATGGCATAGTTTATGGTAAATACAGTTTACTGTCAATGCCTTTATGGAAGTGTACTTGAAAGGAGGCAGCCACATATGACAGAACAGGAAGCAAGGAAGAAAGTCGATGAACGTGTAAAAATTGATCCGGAATTTAAGAAGAAATATGATGCACATATGGCAAAGTATGCCGGCAGCGGCAAGCTGGAAGCAGGGGAACTGGCGGCTGTAAACGGCGGCATCGGAGTTGTTGATATCACTAGCTGTCCAAAATGCGGAGCATCCGAATCGCTGTGCACGGTATGCTTTGGTATCTACTGGTGGTGCGAGAACTGTGATTACACGGAATGGTTCTAAAGGACGCGCAGCGGAAACCTCCGCTTCAGCGAAATTGGAACAGACAGACGCTTCGCTTTAACTGCGGAGCGTCTTTTTTCTGGAATGAAAAGCGCTCTTATGATACATTAGAGAGATACAAAAACAGAGCATGATTCATGAACGGAGTTAAAGTACGAAAATGAGCCTGATGAAATCAAAGTCCATAGAAATCACCGCATCGGCAGAGAACCTGGAGACAGCAGAATCCTTTATCAGGAAGCGGTTCAAACGGAGGAATCTCAGTAAAGAAATACAGGCGGAAACGCTGATGGTATTTGAGGCGCTGTACCGTAATCTGCTCAGGCAGGGGTTTGATCAGAATACGTTAATAACGGTCAGGACCTCGAGCAGCTTCGGTGAGCTCGATATAAACCTCGGCTTTGAAGGGAAACAATTTGTCGCAATCAGTGATGCGGCCGGCGGGCAGACAGAAGATGACAGGATTCTTCAGGAATATGAAGATAAGTTCGACTGCAGCTACCAGTCCGGATATAATCTGATCCATATCACAGTGAAAAGAAGCTTTCAGACGACACTGCTTTTCAGTTTTGCATCGGTCATTCTGGCAGTTCTGGTCTATATACCGATCAGAGCATATGTGAGCGTGGAAGACCAGTTTGTACTGGGGGAAGAATACGTATTTCCGCTGGTAAAACTGTTTTCCAATGCGATGCTGATGGTAGGTGCGCCGGTAACATTTTTTTCTCTTTTAAAAAATCTCACTGATATCTACGTGATATCTGAGCGGAACACTGCTGGGAGAAGACTGCAGGTAAAAACCATCATCACTTCAGTGATCACGGTTGTTCTGGCAATTATAGCCGGATTTATCATTGCGGACATCCTGTATGCCGAACTGGGCGAGCTTGTCAGATTCGGCGGGCTTGAAGCGAGACCGTCATGGCGGGAACTGATCGAATCCATGGTGCCCTCGGATATATTTACGCCATTTGAGACGATCATGCCTTTTCCACTGATTTTTGTCGCATTGATCGTAACCTATGCATTTTGTTCGGTTGGAAAATATTTCGACAAATTGAAAGAGGCGGTCGATGTCTGCTATACCCTGTTCTCCAGAATGCTTCATGCCGTCATGTCGGCATTTCCGTTTTTCTGCTTTCTGGCACTGCTTTATCCACTCTTAGGAGAAGGTTACGAATTACTTTTATGGATTCTGTATATTATTGTTTTATCCGCAATAAGTCTGGTGTTCCTGGCAGCGTTTTATCTCATCCGGCTTCTGATCGGCGGCGTGAAACTGAGGCCGTTTTTAAAACACCTTCCGTCTTTGCTGAGGGAAAATTATAAGATCGGATCTGTAATCGATGCGATCCCCTTCAACATCCGATACTGCGAAAAAAACTACGGGATGGATCGCAAAAGGATCACGGACAAGTTTACCATTCTGGCGCAGATCAATCTTGACGGAAACTGCTATCTCATCATGCTGATGGGGATGCTGTTCATCTTCATGATGGTAAGAAATGCCTCATGGTTCCATATTGTGGTCATTGCCATTATGGTTGTATTTCTTTCTCTTGGCGCGCCGAACCAGCCCGGGTCAGTTCTGATCGGGACATTAATCATCGCGCTGTATCTGAAGGCAGATGTGCTGATTCCGACGGCCGTTTATCTGGAGGTGTTCTTCGGCGCAATCCAGAATCTGATCAATGTAGCAGGCGATCTGGTTACGGTTGCGATCGAAGAGAAGCAGGTGTGGAAATGAAGGGTTAATAAGATGATTAGGTCGCCAAAAGTCGGGAATTATCCGGCTTAGCGATGAAAAATGTTTGTT
>JAFUCM010000015.1 GCA_017459675.1 Eubacterium sp. | reverse complement strand
CCTGCCCGCCGCGGACCGCCGCCCGATGCGCCGCTGCCGCCCGATGCGCCCGAACCACCCGGGGCTGCACCGCGCCCGGAAGCACCCATGCCCGGCCGCTTCACACCGCCCGGACCGCCGCCGAGACCTTCACCCCGGCGATTCACACCACTTCCGCCTGTTCCTGTATTTTTCTTTCTTCCAAGAGGCTGGTTCGCCATGCTGTACTCCTCCCTGCTTTTCGCCGCATTCTTCCTGTCATCACCGATACTGCTGCATGAAGCATCTGCGTGCATAATATATACATCAAAGGAACATCTCCCATGCTCTGATAAAAAGATTATAGCACGATTCGGATACGCAAAAAAGAGCCGCCGTCAGCCGCAAAAAACAACACAAAAAACAAGAAAAAAGAACAAAAATAACAAATTTCAATACTTTATCATAATTTCAGTACAAATTTGTTATTTTTCTATTGCATAAAAGTACTCTGCACGCTATAATGACTATACTTCAGTAACCCGCCGGCACTGTTTTCTGAAGCCATCGAATTCATAAGCAAACGCATCAAATAAGACAGATCTATGTATAAATACGAAAAAATTATAAACTGGATCCACGAGCAGATTGAGCGCGGCATTTACCCGCCCGGCAGCAAGCTTCCGACTGAGATGACCCTGATGAACCGGTTCTCTGTCAGCCGGCAGTCCGTGCGGCGCGCGATCCAGATTCTGGAAGAGGAAGAGCTCCTCTACAGCATTCAGGGCAGCGGCATCTACGTAAGAGAGCACGTGAAACCCGGCAGGACATCCGGGATATCGGACGTGCTTTTTCAGCATGAAATCAAACAGCCGGCGCGGACAAATTCCCGGCAGATCGCACTGGTTCATATGGAACCTGCAGAATACATTTTCCCCGCCAGAATCAGCGGCATCTACGAGGCGCTGGAGAACGCCGGTTATTTTATCAATCTGTTTTTCACCGATAACCGCAGTGAAAAGGAAGTACAGATCTTCCGCCAGCTGCTCGAAGGCGATTATGCGGGGATCCTGCTGGACGGCACACAGAGTGCACTGCCGCGGCTGGACGAGACCCTTTTCAGGCAGGTCATCCACAAATATCCCACCGTTATGATGGATTCCCGGTACCAGGGATATCATCTTCCCTGTGTGTCGCTGGATGACATCCTCGGCGGCTATCTCATCACGCGCCACCTGATCGAAAAAGGGCATCGCGAGATCGCCTATATCGGACGCACGGAATACCGGCAGGGAATCAAGCGCGGGCAGGGCTATGCAAAGGCCATGATGGAATCCGGTCTGGAAGTCGAACCCAGACGCATGATCTGGTATACACTGGACACTTATCCGCTGCTATTCAAAAACAGCCTTCCGGCCCCCTATGCAGACATCCTGTCCGGCTGCACAGCAATTGTCTGCTACAATGACCAGGTTGCCTACGATATGATCTACCTGCTCGAAAAGCAGGGACTGCGCGTTCCGGAAGATATTTCCGTCACCGGCTACGACAATGCAACCTTCCCGGACCAGCACCGGAAACTGACCACAATCAATCACCCCAAGAAGCAGCTCGGCATCAAGGTCGCAGAAAACCTTCTGCAGCTGATTCAGAATCCTTCCTTTGACGCAAACTATATTTTCAAACCAGAAGTGGTCATCGGCGGAACCGTGCGGGATCTGAACGAATAAAAACGGAGGCCGGCCGCCGCTGCGGTCAGCACGGCAAACGGCCATCTGCTGCGGACTGCACGGCAAGCGACCACTGCTGCGGACTGCACGGCAAGCGGACGGCCGCTTCTGCAAAAAAGCGTAAAAAAACTGCGGGCTTACAGCGCCCGCAGTTTTTCAAGTTCTGTCTCCATCTCATCCAGCCATGTCCCGTAATCGGCACCGGCATCCTTCGCGCGCAGCGCCTCGGTGATTTTGATTACCGGGTCCGCTACATTCGTCAGCGATACATTTCCGAGCATTCCCTTCAGTGCATGTGCACTTTCAAATGCCTCCTCCAGATTGCCGGCCTCAATCTCCGTCCGGAGCTTTGCAAAATTTGCATCCTTCAGCGCAATCCCGACAAGCCGCAGATAAAATGCCTCATTATTCATGCATCTGGTGAGGCCTTCCTCTGTATCCGCCCCCAGCTGCTTCAGCGCGTCAATTGTGAGCATTTTCTGTTTCTCCTCCTTTTCATTTCCATTCCCTGCAGGTTCCTCTTCGTCGATTCTTCCATCCGCAGTTTAAATCTCCGCTGTTTCTTCCGCCGGCAGTTTTTCTATCGTTCTGCCATCAGCGGAGCAAATACCACGCAGCCCGCGCCACATTCAGAGCGTGCAATTCACTGCTCCTTCAGCAGCTGCGCAAATTCCTCCTCCGGCAGCGGCTTTGAGAAATAGTATCCCTGAATGACATAGCATCCGACGCTCCGCAGGAAATCCACCTGGCTCTTTTCCTCTACACCCTCTGCGACAACG
Source organism: Eubacterium sp. (assembly GCA_017459675.1). Taxonomy (GTDB): domain Bacteria; phylum Bacillota; class Clostridia; order Lachnospirales; family Lachnospiraceae; genus CADBRN01. The sequence goes on along the minus strand of JAFUCM010000015.1, from coordinate 43,008 downwards.
CGCATATTCAGATACCGCGCAATGTCCATGATCAGGCGGACCAGCGTCTCCTGCTTCTGGTTCGTGCGCAGATTCTGGACAAATTTCATATCCAGCTTCAGGATGTCCACCGGAATATCCGCGAGCATATTCAGCGAGGAATACCCGGTTCCGAAATCGTCCATCTCAATCTGGAAGCCCTTCTTGCGCAGAAGGTCGATGACATATACGATCTGATCCGCATTCTCCGTATAGGCGGATTCCGTGATTTCCAGATACATTTCCTTCGTGGAAAGCGAATTTTCCGCCAGGATTTTCTGGAGATAGGTCACCAGATCATGGTGGTACAGATCCACACGTGACACATTGACGGAAACCGGCACACTCTTCCCGAATGTTTCCTTCCATCTCCGGACATCCTCCGCCGCCTTCGCCCAGATATAATAATCCAGCTTCTGAATCAGCCCGTTCTTCTCAAACAGCGGAATAAACATCCCCGGGCTCACCATGCCCAGATCCGGATGTTTCCAGCGCACCAACGCCTCGGCACTGGCCAGCACAGGTTCCTCCCCCTGCACATTGTATTTCGGCTGATAATAAATCTGGAACTGATGATTTTCGATCGCGGCATCGAACTCATTGATCAGACGCTCCGCGTAAATCTCCCGCTCGTGCTTCGTGATGTCATAGTAGGAAAAACTCTTGGTAAAATCATTTTTGATCTGGTTCGCGGCCTGCGTCGCGCGGTCAAACCGCCGCTCAATGCCGAGCGACTTGTCCACATTTTTGTAAATGCCGCCGCGCACCCGGACATTGATGTCGCTGTAGGAATTAAAATGCTCGTTGATTTTCACGAACATATCCTCGTAGCTCTCCGAGTCCGCAGGCAGATACATCAGGAATTTGTCCGCCTCCAGACGGCAGGCCATTCCGTTCGCCCTCTCAATGACGCTTTTCAGAAATGCGCCCAGATGCTTCAGCACGCCGTCGCCGGCATCTCTGCCGTACATCTCATTGATCAGATGGAAATGGCTGATATCCAGCGCGATGGCATCCATCGGCGTATCCGTGTGGTACTGGTCGTACTGCTCCGCATACCGGTAGAAAAAGTTCTTAATAAACAGCCCCGTCAGCGGCTCGCGCTCTGTCGACTCGATGATATGCCGGTCCTCAAACAGCTCGATCGCCTTCTGCATCCGGGCGATGATCACCTCCGGATTGCGGAACGGTTTGATAATAAAATCCGACGCGCCCAGACGCAGGCTTTCGACCTCCGCCTTCTCCTCATTTGTGAGCACCAGAATCGGGATCCCCTCATACGCCGAATCATTCCGCATGATCCGCATGACGTCAAATCCGTCCATTCCGGGCATCATCAGATCCAGAAGAACCAGTGAAATATGCTGTGCATTCTCCTTCAGGACCTGCATGGCCTCCTCGCCGCTCGCGGCATAGAGGACATCAAAATCAGAGGACACAATGTATCCGAGCAGTTCGCGGTTCACCTGTTCATCGTCGACAATCAGCACCAGACGCTTTCCCGCTGTTGAATGAAATTTTACATGACTTTTCAGCATCGCATTTTCTCTCCAAATGCAAAATTTCCATCAGTTTCTTTTGCTTCAGCTTTCCGCCGGCATGTTTCCGGGCTTTTGGGCCTTCCCGGCAGATTCCTTCTCACTCATCCAGGGCTCGTAGAACGCATAACCGTTCCGGCCCCGGTCTTTTACATCGTAAAGTGCGAGATCAGCCTTGTGATAGACATCCTCACGGTTCCCCTTCTCGGAAAATGCAACACCGATGCTGAGTGTGACCGCCGGCAGTCCTTCCGTCGCTGCCAGCACCTCCCGCACATGCCGGATCTTGGCCTCCACAACATGCTGGAGACTGCTGTCCATATGCCGCATAATCACGGCAAATTCATCGCCGCCGATCCGGCTGACATAGTCCTCCATACGGAAACTGTGCGCCAGAATCGCTGCCACATTTTTCAGCACATCATCACCGACCCCGTGGCCGTAGGTGTCATTGATGCTCTTAAAATAGTCCACGTCGATCAGCAGCATGGCGATTCCCTTATCCACCAGCTCCAGCCGCATTTCCTCGAACATTTTCCGGTTATACAGATCCGTCAGCTCGTCGTGGGACGCCTCGTAGGAGAGCTTTTCCTGATGCTCCGCCGTCCGCTCGAGCATCTGGTTATAGGCATCCGCCAGATACACATACTCCGCGACGCCCTTCAGCGGCAGCGGCTCATGCTTCCGGATGTAGGAGACACTCCGGGTCATCGGCGTCAGAACCAGAAGTGTATTGATGATGAGCATCGCCAGTGCCACCAGCAGAATCATGATCGTGACCCGGACCACGCGCGTAACCTGCCCCGTTGTCGCCTCGTAACTGGTAACCTGTCTGTCGCGCGTCATGCCGATCAATTCCTCCAGACTGCTGTAGGAATTGTTCATGATGACATGCTTCATCTCCGTATAGTTCTCATCAAACATCATGCTGATGGCTTTTGCTTTCTTCTCTTCCAGAGACAGCGCACGGTCCTCATCCGTGAGTTCCGTGTCCGGGAAATAATTCTCCAGTTCCGTCTCTGACATCTCATAGCCTTCCGACGTCATGCGCATCGCATACATCTCGACTTCCGCCAGCGCATTGGAGCTTTCGACTGCCGTCATCAGCTGTTGATACGCCGTTCCCTCCGGCTGGTACTTTGCCAGAACCTCCAGGGCATTGTCGCGGCGCTTTGTCTCATTGATCTCCTCCAGATACGCCCGCAGGTTCACCGGATCGCCGTTGACAACATACTCCCGCGACTGCATCGTCAGAAAGTCAGATGCCTCCCGCATACTGCTGACCGCCTGCTGCGACTCAATATACTCCTCTGTCGTTGCCTGCATCGAGCCGAGGCCGCTGTGCAGATGATTCAGACTGACCAGCGTCATCGTTCCAAACACAACGACAAGCAATGTAAATGCAATATAGAGGAAGGAACTTTTGATGTGTCTTTTTTTCATAAATACTATCCTGCCGTTTCTTTTCCGGAAATATACTGCCTGTCCGGGACCGTGCTGCAGATTGATTCTGCACATGTCCGGGACCGTGCTGCAGATTTCCTGGTGCTGCTCAAAAGAAAAGATACGAAAATGCTCCGGTGCGTATTCAGCGGATGCGCTTGCTCAGAAATTCATAATTATTGCAGACAGACAGTGCCGTCTCCTTCGTGATCAGGCCCTTCTGCCACAATTCGAAGAGACTGCCATCCATCGTTGTCATACCCTCCGCCGCATTGGCCTGCATCGCAGAATCAAGCTGGTGCATCTTGCCCTCACGGATCATGTTCTGGATTGCAGGATTGGTCTTCAGAATTTCAAATACCGGCTGCAGATGGCCGTCTGTCGTTGTAATCAGCTGCTGGCATACCACACCGCGGATCAGCTGTGCCAGCTGCCCGCGCACCTGCAGCTGCTGATTTGCCGGAAATACATCTACGATGCGGTTGATTGTATTTGCCGCACTGCTGGTATGAAGCGTACTGAAAAGCAGCACGCCTGTCTCGGCAGCCGTAATCGCAGATGAAATCGTGTCATAGTCGCGCATCTCGCCCAGCAGGATAACATCCGGGCTCTCACGCAGTGCCGAGCGCAGCGACTCCAGATATCCCGGCGTGTCGATAAAAACTTCGCGCTGGCTGACAATGCTCTTGTTATGCGTATGCAGATACTCGATCGGGTCCTCCATGGTGATCACATGGCACTCTCTGCGCTGGTTGATCCGGTCAATCATACACGCAAGCGTCGTGGATTTACCGGAGCCCGCCGCGCCTGCCACCAGGACAAGGCCCGTCTTGTTATCCGCCAGCGAGAGAACACTCTCCGGGATGCCGAGCTGTGCCGGATCAGGAATACCGAACTTGATCACGCGGATCACCGCCGCCACAGATCCCCTCTGCCGGAACACATTCACGCGGAATCTTCCCAGCTGCGGAATCGAGAACGAAAAGTCATCGTCCACCCCGTTCTCGTAGTTGGTCTTTGCCCGCCGTCCCGCCTCATAGATCTCATCAATCAGCGGTATGATGTCGTTTGGCTTCATGATTCCCTCGCCGACACGCTGCTGCGCGCCCTTCACCTTATAGGTGACCGGCAGGCCGGCGATCAGAAAAATGTCAGATGCACCGCTATCCGTGGCGCGCTGGAGTATTTCATGTAACGTCATGTGTATCTGGCTCCTTTTTTCTTGCTTCCTTCTTCTTTCGGCGCCCCGTCTTCCTGACGGGGCGTCGGTTTCCTGCTTCTCTAAACTTCCGGTGTTCGAAGTAACCCAGGCGGCTGCCGGCTCAGAATCCCGGCCAGAGATTCTCGAACGGATCCGCACCCTTCCAGATCTTACTGATCTTCCAGTCCACTACCTCATAGCTGTCTGCTTCCGGGAAAACGGCAACCTCCACATCCAGTGTATAGCCTTCCTTCTCAATGCTGTACTGCACGTTTCCATTCTCAAGCTGTTCCGCGCCTTCCGGCAGTTCGAGCGGTCCGCCGGACCGCAGGCTGCTGTCTATTTGCTGCAGGAAACGGTTTCCGTCCGTCTCCAGCTCATACCGCAGAGATGTGACTTTTGCAAAACGCGCAGCCAACGTGGCATCCGCGCGCGAAGTCGCGACAGTCAGCATCGCCAGCGTCGCCAGCACGGCAGCGATTACTGTCAGAAATATTGCAATTGGTCCAAGTCTGATCTTGTGACTCATACCTGCTTCTCCATTTCATGCGTTAAAACGCTTTCAAGTCCCCTGCGTCTAATGTATAGATCGGTTCCTGTTCGTCTGCGAAATAGACGCGGATCTGTTTTGTAACGAATCGGCCGCCGGCAGCTGTATCCGCTCCATCTGCTGCATCGGCTCTCTCAGCTGCATCGACTCTTTCTTTTTCTTCCACCCAGTCCAGCTCGACACGGTATTCATCCCGTGTTCCGTTCTTTGCCGCAAATTCCATTGCCATCACCAGGCCTGAACCCGAAGTCTCGCCTGTTTCTCCCTGCGTCTCCTGAACCTCCAGCACCTGCTCCATGGCGCCAAACCGCTCCGCCGCCTCGGCCAGGTCTTCCGCCGACGCCGAGACCTCCGCTACCTCTTCGGCCAGTGTGACTGCCTCCGTTAAATGCCGCGCATACAGGCTCTGTCCTCTTGATTTCATGAAGGTCTGTGTGATTACCACGATCACAAACAGCAAAATCATGAAAAGAAGAAGCAGTTCCACAATAAATGCGATGTTACGTTCCTTCTTCATATAACCGTCCTCACTGTGCCGCATGCAGATGTACGTAGGAACTGCCCAGATCTGTGGTTACCTGCAGCAGATTATAGGCAGCCATGTCGAATTCAAATACATCCGCTTCGCCGATCACCAGCGCATCTTCCACATTTACCGGCTCACCGATCCGGCCGTAATTCTCCTGCACCTTCCCATCCTTATGGAAAATCTCCTGGGCATATCCCGTGGATACATCCTCAATCACGAGCACCTGCATCCCGTCCATGTCCTCGATGCTTACGCGGCTGGCCTCGCTGGCCTTTACTGCTGTAATGATATAGGACAGAACAGCACGCGTGTTCCCGTTTGCGTCGGATATTTCAACAGACCTTTGATAAGATACGGCTGAAAATACCACCAGCATCAGGATCACAAAAAACAGGACTGCAACCGTGACTGTGGAAATCACGTCGCCAAATAATTTTTCGCTGTTTCTTCTCATGCCTTAATTCCCCTGTCCTGTGTTTCCCTTTCACCATTTTATACACGTCACCTGCATGCCGGGCAACCACCTGCGCTCCGGTCAATCCGTTTCACGCCGGTCAATCACCTGCACATCCGGCGGCAGATTTTCCGCAAACGGTGTGTAAACGACGAGATAATCTTCCTTGTTGACCGTCAGACCATAGTTCTCCTCCAGATACGCCAAGTCCTGCGGATATGCGCCTTCAATGACATAGCACTGAAGCGCCCGCTCCATCACGGTTTCCCGGATGGACTGGATGCTGTCGTCCCCGCCTTCTGCAGCAGCGCTGCGCGACATGGGAACGCTGATCAGCAGAGCGGCGGCCAGGATCGCCCAGACGAGGATTATGATTGTGGAGTGGTCTTTTTTGTTCATGAAACTTTCCTTTTTTCTTATCCGATACTGTTCATAATACCGATCAGCGGGATCATCAGGCTGATGAGCATCAGTCCGATGAAAATCATCAGGATACCTGTCAGCAGCGGCTCGATGGTATTTGCGATCCGGCTGATGTAGGCATCGTTGTTGTCCTTCAGATTGCGCATGATTTTCTGCAGAATGGAATCCAGCATGCCGCTTCGCTCCGCCGGGATCAGCATACGGTTGTTGATGGCGTCATACAGCTGCTCCTCATATGCCGTCTGCGAGAAGCTCTTGCCCTCTGCTTCCATCTTCCGAATGCAGCGCTCGATTTTGCCGCGCAGCGCATCGGTCTCCACGACGGACAGGCTCTTCTTCAGCGCCTCGTCCTGCAGCTCGCCGCTGGAAATGAACATATCGAAGCAGGATGTGAACCGGTACAGATCCAGATTGCTGATCAGCTGTTCAAATGCCGGGAATTTCATCAGAATCCGGCGGATTGTATCCTGCCTGCCGCCGCGCCACATCAGCACGCCGATCAGCAGAAGTGCAACCAGAACGATCATGACAATCAGCATAATCCGGCAAATCATAAATGACGCGTCAATGTAGCGGTACGATGACGTCGACAGGCTGCCGGTCAGATTGTTGTACACACCGTAAAATGCCGGGAACACCAGTTTCAGCATGACGATCAGCACCGCAATTACCATGACCAGCAAAATAATCGGGTAGCGGACGGCTGAAATCAGCGTCTTGCGCATGGATTCCTCGGACCGGTAATATTCCGACAGGTGGAACAGCGTGTCCTCCAGCCGGCCGGTATATTCCGCCGCACTGACCATGTCCACTGCATAATCCGGAAATGTCCCGGCTTCCCGCATGGCATCGCCAAAGGAAACACCGACGGACATCTGATCATTCAGACTGGTCAGCGTATTGATCATCACCTGATTGTCGCGGTCCGTCTCATCCCTCAGCAGACCGACGGCCTCATTTACCGTAATGCCGGCCTTGATCATCATCGCCATGTTCTCGAAGAAGGAACCCATCTCCGCATAGCCGAGCGCCGCTTTCCTTGTTTTCATGTCTGCACTCATACGCGCATCCTCTCCTGCTGATATTTCTTATCGTTGTTATGGTTATCTGCAAACATCCGGGCATACTCAATACGTGTACACCTCTAAGTAATTCGATCCATCGCCGATGTAATCATTGTCGGCGCCGTTGGCCGAGAACGTCAGGTCAATTCTGTTCCAGTCTTTCCCAACCACCTTGAATTCGACCAGAGTCCAGCCGCCTTCCTCTGTGTAAAATTTATTCCAGGCGTGATACACATCGTTTGGCGCGACATAGCCGAAAATAATCTTGGTCGGCACGCCCTGGCTGCGCAGCATCGCGGCCGCAAGACTGGCATAGTCCAGACAGATGCCTTTCTTCGTTGCCATGGTATTATCTGGATCCGGCAAATACCCTGACTGTACATTTTCGGCCAGCTCTCTGTCATACTTGATGTTGTCACAGACATAGTCGTAAATCTGCTCAATAAACTCCTCGACATCTGCAGAATTTTCCGCGAAATCCTTCGCCTTCTTCGCACATTCCGAATCCTCCGTGTAATTCGAGTAGGTATTCGGCCGCAGGAACGGGTCCAGCGGATCGGCAATCGTTACATCCGCTTCCGACTTATAATATTCCAGATATTTGTTGCCCTCGATATTTTCCATCACGCGGAAGGTATAATGCCCGTCGCCCAGCTGCAGCGGGAAAAACATCTCCTCTCCGTTGATCACGGCATAATTATAGGTCGCATCATCCTTGATCACCTGGAAAAGCATCTGTTTATCCGTCTTGCAGAGCAGGCCGAAATACCCTTTCTCGATGGTTGATAAATCAAGCGAAACAAATCCATTTCCTTCTGCCGCATCCTCATGAAATTCCACACCGCGGAACGGCGGAATCTCGTATTTCGATTCCGGCTCTGCCGGCGCAGACGACGCACCCGCAGAACTCTTTCCTGCGGAAGCATTGCTGCCCGCAGGGGATTTCGATGAATCAGACGAACCCGACGAATTCGATTTCGAACCGCCAAATCCCAGAATTGCTTTCTGCGGATTGCCTGCAGAAGAAATCGCCGCGCCTGCGGATGAGACTGCATTCGCCGCACTGTCCGACGCAGCATCAGCCTCCTGACTGTTTCCACATGCAAACAGCGAGAGTGCAAGCGCAACCGTCAGCAGGACCAGACAAATCCTTTTACATATGAAATTGTCGATAATTCTGTTACACATAGCTTTATTATATACTAACATTCACGACTACTGCCATAAAAATTAACATTTTTACTGACAATTCATGCGACAAATTTTCATTCTCTTATTGAGTATCAAAATGATAGTTCACTCATTACAGAATGAGACTGCCGCACCATTTATCAGGCACAGCAGTCTCCACAATATGCTCATATTCAGATGATTCTACTTTCCTTCTTCCGGATAATCAGTTTCGAGCAATTTGTTACGATATTTCTCATCAACAAGCGCCCGTTCAAATTCTTCCATTCGTCCATCACGTTTTAACCTGGATAGAATATCGGCCAGATCATTACTTCCCTGATTTCTGAGATCTCTTCTGGTTATTTCGTCGTGATATTCCAAAGCAAACATCTCTTTTACCTCCGCCTTATGAGAAGTAAGAAAACCCTTGAGATTCTTCACGTCCAAACAGCATTTAAAAAAACAGACTCATGCCGCCATGAGTCTGTCATATCATTTCATCTTATTATCTCTGCTGCTGCTTCAGGGCCTGCTGATCATCTTTCCACTGACCTTTCAGACGCGAAGCTAGGATATTCAGCAATGCGCCGCACAGCGCCAGTATCATCATCAGCATCTTGCCGACATTACTGGAAAGAACCCACATCAGCTGGCCGAGATAAGGAACGTGCTTTACGACCTTTCCGATTACATTATCATATGGAACCTCGCCGAGATCCTCCTGCGCGTTGGCATCGCCTTTGGTTGTGAGCGTTTTATTGATCTGATAATTATCTATTACGCGATGTGTGATTACTGTGCCCCCACTCATAAAGGCAATTATATCATCGCTTTCTATATCTCTTGGATCTACCGCCTTAACATATGCTGCACTGCCAACAGGAATTTCAGGTTCCATACTTCCACTAATCACATTAAATACTTCATATCCCATGAATTGTGGTAATGTAATTGGCAAAAGTGCGCCGATAACTAAAATCAGAATTCCGAAGCCAAAAAGGCGACAGATGACCGACGCCGTCCGCCGCTTGTCTTTTTTTGCTTTATTCTTTGCCATAAGCTTATTTTCACAGCAGCCGTACAGAATCTATGACTCTGTACGGCTGTGTTACTACTCCTGGTATGAATCTTTAGTCTTTCTTCTTCAGATTTCCGTCATCATCAAACTTGTAAGTATCGGAACCTGTTGAAGATGCCGCGTCATTTGCACGTTTCTTATTGAGTGCATAACGTCCGCCAAACAGTGCTGCTGCCGCTGCCGCTGCGATCGCAACTACAATACCTGCAATCGCGCCGCCGGACAGACCTGCGCGTGGTGTCTGACCTTCTGTGATAGTCTCCGTTGTCGGACCCGCAGAGGATGCAGATGCATCGCTACCGGATTCTGCTGTGCTGCCGTCAGAAGTCGCGCCCGGATTCTCTGCTGTCGGCATATCCTGATCAATTACCTCAGGTACTGCCTGTGGTGTTGCCGGAAGGTTTCCTTCTTCAGCTCCAGCTGCTCCTGCCGCTGCTCCACCAGCTGCTCCCGCTGCTGCTCCACCGGCAGCTCCGGCTGCCGCTCCACCAGCTGTTCCGGCTGCTCCGGCTGCTCCGGCTGCTGCTCCGGCTGTACCGCCTGCTGCAGCTGCTCCGCCTGCTGTTCCTGCAGTTCCGGCTGTTCCACCAGTCGTGGTTGTAGTTGTTGTGGTTGTTGTACCGGTCTGCTGTTCAGGTGTATTCTGCTGTGTCGGCTGTTCAACCTCTTCTGTCGGATTAGGCTGATATGTAAATCTGAATACATTTTCAGCAGAGTTCGATCTTAATGTCTGTGTTCTATTATATGCATCCGGAAAATATCCTTCAATATACTTATATGCTACAAAAGGACGGTCTCCTTCATTTCCATAATAGGTTTCAGAAGGTGCTAACTCAGTTCCATCTTCATCGACATATTCTACAGTGTACTCAACAGATTTACCCCTTATACCATATGCAACCACAAAGTCTGTATCTTTTTTGATGGTCGGTGCAGAATAATCTGCATAACTGTTATCCATTCCGGCTTCACGGATTCCTTTAACATAGTACTTTCCATCTTTTGGAGTTACCATACTTTGTGAAAAGGTGGGATTCGTACTTGGATCAGATGGATCAACAGTGTACACCTTCACTGTACTACCATCATCAGAAAACGTACCTTTATCACCCGCTAAAAACCGAACTGTGTATTTGTACTGAGTTTCTTCAGCTGCATAAGTAAACACCGTTCCGCAGAGCAATGTGCTTAACATGCAAAGTACAAGCAATAAACCGATTCTCCTTTTTTGATTCCGAAGAAGGAACCGTACCTGTTTTTTCATTCAGCGCCCCTCCCTTCTTCTTTTATCAATGTTCGAATTCGTTGTCTCGACTTTTGCCTGCTTGCGGGCACGCATGCTCATAATTGCGATGATCAGCATCAGAATCCCGGCAACTCCCATGAGAACCAGATAGAGAACCGGTGTACTCTCATCACCTGTACGAACTGACGTACGCGGTGTTGTCGGTACTGTCGTTGTTCTTCTGGTGCCAGGTGTCGGAGTCGGTGTTACCTGTGTTGGCTCCACAAGTTCTACTGCAAAGTTCATTGTTAAGTCAGCAAGGGTATCCTGATAAGCATTACCCTGTGTCTCACCATCCAGCCCAACTTCCAAGGTAACTTGTCCGCTTTCATTAGTTTCCAGTTCATCCAGATAAAGCCAATCGTCTTCACCCATGTTATTAGTGGCTTCTTTTAATCCTTCATCTGAAACACTATCGGCATCACCGCCTACAGTCTCTGAAGTGAACAAAACAGTTTCAGCTCCATTGGAGTTCGTATAAGTCAACTTATATGTGTATGCACCACCTGCATTGTTAATTCTATCTTCTACAAGAGTGCTTATAACTTTATTTTCCAAATACCATGCTGTTGTTTGTGCATTTTCATTGGTGACCTTAATCTTAAGAATCGCACTGTCACCTGGCTGCATACCTCTGATTACATCATCAATATCAGAAGTTTTGAAATTGCTTTCCATCTTGTTTGCTTTTGTAAATTTAACGCTCCAATTCGGATTTCCTTGTAACGGCTCATCAGCAGCTACAGAATATGCCGGAATGCCAGTCAAAAGCAAACATACCATCATCAGTCCTGCCAGAAGCAGGGATTTAAAATTATTCTTTTTCATACTCTGCCTCTTTTCATCTCAGACTAAGTGAACCATCGCTTTCAATTCTAACGCTTCTTCCCCATGCACTGAGAATTGCATCTTCTGCGTTGTGATCCTGAACTGCATCTACTTTTGCTTCCAAAACGAACTGTATACCGTCATACTCATATGTTGTATAGATCGTTGTCACGCCGCTTTCTTCATTCTTTTCTTCTCTTGTAGAAACATACTTAGCGACTTCTTTATTGATAGAAACCTTGTCTGCAAATAACGGTGTTTCTCCACCTGCAGGCAACACACTTGTATAGTAAAGTACCGTTCTATCCTTTGTCTTAGCAGCGGTATCCTCAACCCACGCAGACCCTATATTTGTAAGATTTAACTCAATCAAATCCGGGGATAATGAATCCAGGTTTTTCCCGTTTTTAAGCCAATACTTATATATTGTCACTCTTACATATTCATCAATTGCGGTATTTTCACTTGTTGATATACCAGTATTCCGAACTTTAAGTTCTTCCTTATACTCCTTATCAAGACGTAAACTCTCATTTTCGCCAAGCATGTTTGCAAGTAGTTTGCCCGGAACTTCCTGATCCCAGTCTCCGCTGTTATAATCACGATGTGATACTACCTTATCATTTTCAACGAGAGAAACACCAATATTATTCAACTGCACCCTTGACCGATACGTTTCAGAAAAATATGTGAGTGCTGCGCGTGCTGTTCCGATTCCAGATAATGTCAGCAACACTGCTGCTAAAGCAAATGCCACAACAGTTATTACAGGAGACCGGAACCAACTATTTTTCTTTTTCATTATTCCGCACCTCCTTTACGATTGCGACGTGATAATATCACCGTCCCAGTCAGACAATGTGGTTTCATACACTACAATAACATTGAAATCTTCTGCATCCGGAGTCTCCTCAGGAAATTCAATATGAACTCTAAACTCCGGCGTTGTCTCACCTGGTTCAAGCGCCTTGTCACCATTTGCATCACGATAATACCAGTAATCTCCATCCTGAACCCACGAAGAATCGGATCCCTCATAGGAAAGCGGAATCCCTTCCGGACCAAATGCCTTTACACGAACGTAAACAGGCTGATCAGAGTTCGCATCATTAATAATCGTAACGACCTTATCTTTACCATCCATTTTCTCTTCAATCTTAGTTTTATCACCAAGATTAATAGTAGTCCCACCGGATGCTTCCGCATATGTCGTAAAATATGCACTGGCCTCTCCAACGCCCACTGCAACAATCGACAGAATTGCAGCGACCAAGAGCAGTTTGGATAAATATTTTTTCATTTTCGCTCATGCCTCCTTTTTACTCTGTCTTAGTTGATGCAGATCCTTCTTCATTAGCATAATCTTGCTCCGGCGTATTCCAATGAATCTCACCCATTGAGAAGCTGTTCTTAACAGATCCGCCTCCATGAGAAGAATTTCCTGGAATATTTGTGAATTCTGCAGTTGTTTCTTCTTTGTCAATTAAAATTTCCAAGTCATTGTCAGTATCCAGTGTATAATTTCCGCCACCAGTGTACAGCTCTTTCACTGTTACTACTGAACCAATCGGAAGATCTTTTATTTCAATCGTATCAGATGTTTTTGTTCCATCAAACTTCAGTGAATCAACATTCTTATATACTGTTTTCCCATTATAAGTTGCTTTAATATTGAAAACGAATGTTGCCGGGATAACTTTTCCTTCTTTTGTCTTATACGTAGGAAGATTCTTCGTAATTGTCAGATTTCCAACTCTGTCTTTTTCTCCGACCTTAGCTGTCATCTCAACATCATTGACCCAATCACCTGCGTCCGCAGCAGTGTTTCCTATTTCGATCGGATAACTCTGTCCTAAAATAGATACTGCATCCTCAATTCTTTCCGGATCATCACGAGTCGGAACAGATATAAGCATTGGCAGGAATTCATATAATTTTGTTGCGCTTTCTGCGACTGTAAATAACTGCTCTACTTCGCCTTCTGCCGGAACGCCTTTATAATCTTCAAGGTCCCCATGTGCAATGGCCAGATACAGTCCTGTTGGATCCAGTTTTACTTGTTCACCCAATTTGCCAGTAACAGGTGTTGCAAATGATGCACCAGCTGTATCGCCCGACATATATGCCGGAACAGTAGCAAGAACTTTATCTGCTAATTTCTGCGTGAACCCACTTACTTCTTCACTTGTCACAGTTTCATCTTCAAGTGCTTTTTCCCACTCTGTTTCCAGGTCAATAAAAGGACTCGTCCACGCTGCCTCTTCATCCTTCCAAACGAACTCATAGGCATCATATCCTTCAAGACCTTTTGCCTTTGCGACAAGATAATAATCCACGCTTACATCCAGATCTTTCAATTCTGTAAAAGTTCCATCTTCCTTTACATCCGGTTTATTTACCTGAATGGAACCAGTCAGATCTACTGCCTGCGTCTTAATTGCCGGCGCTGCTCCAAGCAGCACCGCCAGCGCAAGCACGGCAGCGATACGTCCTTTCCCTGTTTTTCTCTTACCGGTTAATCTTTTTAGTTTCATATGCGTACCTCTCTTTTTATTGAGAAACTACGGTTCCCTTTCTGCGCGATACACAGATTCGACATCGGGTTCCTTCCTTTGTGCTGCATCTATCAATTAATGTTTTTTCATTTCATTAATTTCTTCTTCGTCCAGCATGCGTTCCCGCTGCTCCCGCAGCGCATCTTTGTGTTTTGCGCGCTTGCCGGTGTAAATGAACAGCCAGATAATCAGGATCAGCAGCAGCGGAGCTGCGATGAGCGGTGCCATGATGACCGGCTCAAACTGAATGGCTTCTGCTGTTACGTTCGCCTGCCCTTTTTCATTCTCGACGCGGTGTCCGCGCACGAGCAGACGGTGTGTGTTGACGCCGTACGGCGTACAGGTAACCAGTGTGCAGTAGTCCTGATTGGGATCGATCTCCAGATCCTGCAGTTCACTCGGCAGGACGATACGGACCTGATCCACTTCGTAGGTCAGTGTTCTGTCCAGTACCTGAATCATGAACCTGTCGCCGTTCTGCAGCTGGTCAATATCGGTGAACAGCTTTGCGGAAGGAAGACCTCTGTGTCCGGAAATGACACAGTGCGTGCCGATTCCGCCGACCGGAAGGGACGAACTCTCGATGTGGCCGATCGCGATCTGCAGGACGGATTCATTTGTTCCGTGGTAGATCGGCAGGCTGACATCGATCGACGGGATCTCAATGTATCCCATGATGCCGGTACCGGTTACGTCAAGGACAGATTCATATTCCTTGCGCTGTTCATCTGTCATATTGTAGCGGTTGGACTTGGACAACAGTGCTTTGTTGTATTCCACCGCATCATTCCACATCCGCTCGTATTCTTCCGCGTCCATGTTGGCTACCGCCTCTACGTAGCCTGCAATCGCGCGCGTCTGATGGAAATTGTTCCACCAGTTAGAAAATGTCGGATAGAGAAGGATCGCAATCCCGGCCAGCAGGATCACGAACAGGATGATCGTTGAGCGGGTGCTGCTTCTTCTTTTTTTCTTATTCATAAGTCAATAATCAACCATGTGGCGTATTTTCGTGTGTTCGTGTAAACCGGCCCGGATCCGGGGATCCGGCAGCCTGCGACTCCCTGACCGAAATAATCCGGGGATCCGGCAGCCTGCGGTCTGCAGATTTCTGCCTGAAACGATCGGATCATCCCTTCGTCCGGCAGCCTGCAAATCCTGACAGTTACCGATTCATACACATATTATACAGCGGGCAACATCACAGAAAGCGTCAAATCGTATGAAAGTGAACTTTCTGCCGGGTGGTCAAAATGCAAAAAATGCGCAGAATTCCACCTTTATTAGATCTATTTTACGCCACGTCTGGTTATTATTCAATAAAAACTTTGATTACTGAGATTCCCCGTCCCATGACTGAATGTCCGGGATTTCATCCGGAGATGCGTCCTCGTACAGAGCATTTTCCATCAGATGAACCATCTCCCAGATCGAGCGGAATGTCAGTGTCTTGTCCTTATCAGCCCATGTGATCCGGCCCTGCCAGGTGTTATTCTGGCGGTGCTGGACGCGGACGATAAATGTCTCCTGTTTGCCCTTGTTTCCAAGTACATCTTTGTCTGCCATAATCCGTTCCCTCTCTTCGTGCCGTCCGGCATTTGCCGCATGTGCGTCAGTAAATGTTCGGTCCGTGTTGCCTCTTCGCGGAAAATTCAGACTGTCAAAAAATTCTTCCATCCGGAACAGCATCTCGCCAAGGCTCCCGAAAGAGACCGCCTCCTCCTGATAAGAATGGTAGAACCGGCCGCTGCATCCCATCTGATTGATTTCGTCCACACACAGCACAATGCCGTTGGGACATCCGATGTACAGGTCGTTTGCCATTAAAATACTGTTCCTTCCGGTGTCAGAATTACGCTGTTAATAAAATACTCCACGCCCGCGCGCTGCGTGCCTGCCAGAAAATGATAATTGATACGCTTCTGGACGATCGTGCAGTCTTCGCGGGTCGTATTGATCAGCAATGTCAGATACTGTCCCTTGCCGTAGCGGCAGACCGCATCGGATCTTCGCACGGAATGACAGATCGCATCGCCGAGTTTTGTAGAAAGGCGGTCCAGTGTCGCGCTCTCGCGCATCGGCACGCCCTTTTTGTCAACAATTGTGCACAGCATCAGATAGATCGACTGGCCGCCGCGCTCCGCCATGCGCTCGATCATGCGGTATACACCGCGGAATACAGGATACGAGCACATGTATCCGCCCGGCATGTCTTCACTCGCACCGGACAGCGCCATCTGGATCTCATCCAGAAGTGCGTGCTGATGCTCCAGCGAATTGCCCAGACGCTCCAGCAGCTCCACCGAGCTGAACGTCGGCCGGAAGCCGAGCTCATCCATATAGTAACTCTCAGTGGTCTCGTAAAGCCTTCTGGCCTCCTCGTCGCGTCCCAGCGCGATCAGCGCCTCCATCGTCAGCGCCTCCCACTCCGAGAGCGGCTGCAGCCGGGATGCCTGCTGTCCGAGCATCTCGAGCTGATGATAATTTTTGTTCATTCGCAGCAGTGTCGCTGCATTCTGAACACAGGCTTCATAGATCGAACTGTACTTGCGCTCCTCCTGCGCGACCCAGATCATCCGGGTCTGATGCGGCAAAAATTCACCGGTATACAGTTGGCAGGCTTCCAGATACAACCGCAGGCGGACATCCGGATCCTTCTCGTCCTCGGCCTCTTTATACAGTGCCTCAAACTCCCAGGCATCCTCCTGCACCGGAATCTCCTCGCTCCAGAAATAGCGGTTCTCCCGGTTCTCGATATAATTTGCCTTCGGCAGCCCTTCCTTCTCCAGACGCTTGCGGGCATTGTAAATAATCGTGCGCATGCCGTGCGCGATATCATCAATCTCACGGTCCTCAAAAAGGATCTCCTCCATCTGACTTCTGAGGACACCCTCTTCACGATTATGAATCACAGCTTCCAGCAGACGAACAAACTGGGAATCCCGGCCCTTTGGACCGATGGCAATCTGCCTCCCGTTCCAGGACAGAGAAAACCCACCCAGTGTTTTTACATATAATAAATTCTCCGGCTGTTCCTTATCTGTACCTGTCACAATACACTCCCGTTATCCGCTTCTTAAAGAATTCCAACATATGAAATTGCATAGTAAGCCCTATATACTGTGACATTATAGCATGAAAATTCGCTTTTGATAACCTCAATTTTTGCAACATTAAACGTTCGTTCCATGCTCCGCAAAGTGCAAAACTCCAATGTTCTCAATTAACATTAATTATAGCGATAATCTGTCATAATAAACGTCAATTCAACGGTTTTGCACGGAAAATAATACAAAAACATGCAATTCAGCGGAGCGCTGCGTTGAGCCTCCGGAGCCAAAAAGGCGCCGCATCGCTGCGGCGCCCCCTGCCGAATGCATCTCTCAATGCATCTGCTGTTTTCTTTTTACTCGGCCAACTGCTCTTCTGTTTCAGCTGTTGCTGCACTTTCATCAGAAGCATTCTCCCCCACAGTGACTGCAGGTGTTTCTTCACCATCATCTGTCACACTTGTTTCTGTGGAAGAAGCGTCTGTCTGTGCGCTTGATGCTGAACTTTCAGGCATAACGACTGCTGCAGCATCCTGTTCTGTCTGCGCTGAATCATCTGTCTGCGTCCCCGGTATTTCAGTTGGAACCGGCACTGCTGAACTCGGCTCAGAAGAAGCAGGCTGTGATTCCCCGTAAGCTTCCTGTTCTTCATCCGTTTCATCAGAAACCTGAGCTTCTTCCACATCACCAGAAACCAGGAATACTTCAAATGAACCCGTTTCACTTGAACTAAGCATCTTCACTCTGTAATAATAGGTCTTATCGGCCTCCAAATCCCATGTGAGCTGGAAATTCGTATCATTACCGCCGTCATCATTATACGCAAGCGAACTGTTCAAATCATCTGCATCAAAGAGTTCAACATAGTTGTCGTATTCGCCCTCTGCATAAATTGTATAGGTTCCGCTTTCCTCCGGAACGAATTTATACCAGATGCAATCGCCTTCTTCATTAATTTCAGCTGTTTTTTGACCACCTGCCTCAAGTACAATTGCCTTGCTGTCGATCTCCTGCCGATCAAGTATTTCCACCATATTCAGCTTCAGATAATATGTCCGGCTGACCGATCCATTTGTAATAACGATCTTGCCATCATAACCTTCTTTATCAGATTCCTGAATCTCACTGACATTTGCCCCGGTATACTGCGGCGTTATAACCAGATCACTGCCCAGATCATTTGTCGTGACATCATACAGATACAACTCATAATACCTGTTATCATCATCGTCATATTCATAATCTGTATCCCAGTCAGAAATCAGATTCACACCGTCTCTTTCTGCATTGACACCACGGATTGCACAACTATACTCCGTTGTTTCATACGTAATATAATACTGTTTCGATTCCTCGCCGCAGGTGACTGTTACCATCTTATCATAGCCCGCTTTATCAGATGCAAGCATGCTTGCAGAAGCTTTTTCGTAAGCAGGTGTTACGGTGAGTGTCTCCGGTATTGATGGAGCATATCCGGTTATTTCCAGAATATTTATCTCATTGCCATCTGCGTCCTCTTCCCAGTCATAGTCATAACTGTATATCAGATTATTCTCGGATTCGTCATATGCATTGACCGAACCGATCTCACATCTGTTCGCTACACTGTATATCACATAATAATCTCTGGAATCTCCATCGTAACTTACTGTGACTTTCCTGCTGTATCCAGTTTTTTCAGATACATTAATCGCCACTTCTGCCTTGCTGTACCATGGTGTAATCTTAAGAATATCATCTCCAGGGAGCTCATCTGTATAACCTGAAATACACAGAACATAAATATTCTCATCGTCTACGTCATCATCACTGTCCCAATCACAATACCAGCTTCTGATCAGGTTTGTACCGCCTTCATAAGCCTCCACATTACTGATCTCAAATACCGAACTTGTTCTTGCATAATTAATATAATAGTTACAGGTTATTCCTGCCGAAGATGTAACAACGATCATCTTCCCGGTATCGTCCCGATCGGAAGTCTTTATCTCTGCAGTACTTCCCTCCGGTACCGTAACCTCCAATTCCGGCACTTCCTTCGAATAACCTTCGATTACCAGATTTTTCTGCAGTGACGAATCTTCATCACCATACCACCAGTCACTAATTTCCGCACCGTCTTTTCCGGTAATACTATTAATCCTGACCGCATCGAACTGCTCATCAAGCCAGTCTCTCAGTAAATTGTACTGTTCTTTTAACTCATTCGCTGTCGCTTCTTCGTTATTATATACTTCCTTCGCTTCTTCAATCAGGGCTTTCGCAGACGCAAGCAGTTCTTCATCTTTGATTTCCTGAATCACCTGTTCAACTTCCGCAATCTGTTTACCAAGCAAATCCCGATATTTCAGAACAAGATCCACGCCGATATCTGATTCATCATCGTCAAATCCGATCACCTGATTGATCGGTGTAAGTTTTCCATTAACCGCATCATATGTGCAGACATCCCACAGATTTCCCGGCTGATTCGGCACATTGTAGACAGCCAGTTCTCTGGATCCAACAACGACCCGGACTGTGGCATTTGAGCGGCTCATCTGTGAGCTTTCAGGATTGCCCCCGTTTGAAAAATCATGTATATAGAAATGATAAAGCCCTTCTGTCTTTCGATAGATCGTTGTCGTCTCAGGTCCTTCCCAGGTCGTATCATCTACATCGAGATCTGCATATTTAATGCTTTCTTCTCCCTCTGCCGCTGCATAATACGTCTTCTCGGAATACCAGGTATGGAATTGTCCGCCTTTAACACCCGGTCCGACCAAATGAGAATCAAGATCTCTCGATGCGCCCGATGCTTCATCGCCCCATCTCAGAATGAAACGTACCTGATCAGATGCAAGCAGATAAGTAACGGTAGCATTCTGCGTATTGCTTCCTGCTTCAACAACTGCATTGAAGTTTGTGGTTACGTAACTGCCTTCTTCACTTTCACGATTATCAACGACCTGAATGGTATACAAGCCCGGTTCCAGGTTTTCAATGAGGTAGGTTCCGTCTTCATTTGTTTCTACAGATAAAAGCGGATCTCCTGATGTATTGTAACCGCCGGAACGAACATAGAGCGTCAGCTGATCACTGATCTCTCTTCCGTTCTGGGCATTATACAGCGTCCCGGAAAGGGTTCCTGTCTCTCCTTCGCCTGCTTTTACAAGCACCGTTGATCCTGCATTATAGGTGTCAGTATTGTTGCTGGTTATTACGGTTGTTGCTTCAACTGCCTGATAATCATCTGCTGTTACATACATATAGTAGTTACCGATCGGAATCTCATCCGTCAGGTATGCACCATTCTCATCCGTCTCTACTATTGATGCCGCTTTATCAAGACAATTATTCAGATCCTTTGCATTAATCTCAGACAGATACGGGATAAATGCAACCTGTGCATTTACAATCGCATTATTGGAAGAATCTGTTATGCTACCGCTAACCTTAATTTTCTGCGTCTGTTCTTCCTGATTCTGGCCGACAACCGTTTCGATCGTAGTCGTATCCAGCACAGTAACTTGAATTTTCCCAAGTCCTGTTACAGCCGGCACACTCTCAGATGTATCTACAACTGCAATCGTATCTTCAGCGCCTGCGTTGATTGTCAGATCAATCTTCGTATTCGCTGTCAGTTCCAGTGCCTGATTGGTTATGATGGCTGCATTCTCCGCAGATGCAGCCACTTGTGTATTTATATGGTTCTGCGTGGACGCTCCACTTACGTTTACTGTAACTGTTGTTAAAACAGTAAGTCTGGTAATCGTTCCGTTATTTTCCAGAGAAAGCGCTCCGGCGCCGTCAGAAACCACAAGTGATGCTGAAGCACCCTCAGCAATCTCAACACGCCCTGACTCAGAAGCATAATAAATCTCATTGCCCGATGCACATTCTACATATGTAGACGAACCAATGCTCTCAATGAAAACACTCTTAAATGCTGCACGATTCTCAACATGACCGTTCGGAGCCTGTATACGCAGAACGGTTCCCTTGTGACTTCCTTCCGGGATTGTAAACGGACCTGCTTCATTCGTTTGAATAATTAATTCCTGCAGCTCTGCATTCTTCAACGCAGCTTCAATTTCTTCCTGCGTCGATGCAACGATTCGGTTCTTATCCTCAACTGCATTAACAGTAACTGCAATGGATACCGCATGATCGCCGTCTTTTGTGGTTGCAGTAATGGTCGCCTCTCCGACCGCAACGGCTTTGATTGTTCCGTTATTGCTGACCGTTGCAACTGCTTCATTCGAGCTTGTCCATGCAACCGTCTGATCATTGGCATTTGCAGGTTCTACAGTAACCGAAACCTGTTTCTCTTCGTCCACATTAAGTGCTAATTCATTTGAATCAGTTGAGATACCCGTTACATGAACGATTTTCGCCCTTACAGTGATTGAAATGACCGCTGACTGTTTATTACCTTCTTTATCTTCTGCAGAGACTGTTATTGTAGCACTGCCTGGCTTCTGTGCAGTGATATTACCGCCTTCGTCCACGCTTACAACGTCAACATTACTGCTTATAAACTGAACTGATTCGGGAGCCAGTTCAACCGTTTCCGGAATTGGTCCATATTTAATAGTCGCTGTATCTCCAACTTCCAGAACACCCGGGTTATCCGAAACATCAAGGCCACGCAGGACTGCGGCAACAGTAATATTCACCTTTGCGCTGATGCCGCTTCCATCCTTCGCTGTCACTGTAATGACAGCCTCACCCGGATTTACAGCTTCCAGATTGCCTTCCGTGTCAACCTTAAGAACCTGTTCATCAGAGGATGTAAAGGAAACGCTCTTATTCGCAGCGTTATCCGGAAGAACTGTTACTTTCAACTGACTTTTTTCGTCGACCTTCATCTTCTCCGGTGCATCTGCAATTGTGATAGAACTCACTTTTACTGCAGCGGGCGGAGTAGTTGACGGCGTTGTCGACGGTGTGCCCGAAGACGTCGATGACGTGTTTGCTGTCGTCTGTGCTGCTTTGGTCGTTGTATTGGCAGCAGTTGCCTGCGGTTTGGTTACGGTCACTGTACAAACAGCTTTCTTATTGGAGCCATCCGCTGCTGTACATGTGATCTTTGCCGTACCGGCATTGACAGCTGTTACAACACCCTTCGAATCTACTTTGGCGACATTTTCATTGCCGGAAGACCACACAACTTTTTTATTGGTTGGTTTCTTTGGCGAAAGCGTTGCTTTCAGATTCAGTCTGGCGCCCGCTTTCAGAATCGCGGTCTTCTGATTCAGTGTCACCTTCTTAACAGGTGTTCCAACCTTTACTGTTACTACATATTTCTTTTTCTTATCAGCCTGCGAAGTAATGGTAATTTTCGCTGTGCCTTTTTTCTTTGCTGTAATTTTACCTTTGCTGTTTACCGTTGCTACTGATTTCTTGCTGGACTTATAGGTAACTTTCTTTGAAGCATTTCCGCTGACACTTACCTTCGTCTTCAGTTTAAAAGATTTTCCTTTCTTAAGCGTCAGTGATTTTGCGGGAAGATTCGACACGGTAACACTTTGCACCTTGCCGGACGCCGCAAATACTTCTTTGCCGGGTAGCAATAGAGAAATGCACATAACCAGCACCATTGCCAATGCACATATTCTCAATAGTGATGTAGATAGTCTGTTTCTCATAAATGCCTCCTAAAACAGTACCGTCCGTCATGCTGCCAGTGCAATAATAATTCTGCCCGACGCTCAATAAACGTCCTATATTTAGTTAGTTATCATATTAAAGCACTAAATATATTATACGCTACCTTAAGTGTATCTGCAAAGCAAACAATCACAATTTTTGTTTATTCTCGCCATGTTTCCTGTTTTTATCAGTGTATTAATCCTATGATTTTTGTTAAATCGTGTTCCTGACCGTTCTTTTCTCATATGCAATCATACATTTATCTTCATCAAGACACAAAAAGGCGCCGCATCGCTGCAGCGCCCTTCTAATGGGTATTCAAAGTTGATCTGACATTCTCTTTTTCATTTTTAAAATTCATTCTGCATGGCAGTTTTATCCAGCACAAATATATCAAACAGCGGCAGCGCAAAGGTCAGATATCCGTATTCGTCTCCATTTACGATCCCTTTGCGAATCAACCGCCTTCGGTATTGATTAATCTCATCTTTTTTCAGCTTAAGATATGCGACAATCTTGCTGATCTTTCCGTCCGGACAATGCGCAATTCCGCCGACGATCCGCTTATCTTTTGCAGACAACCCTGACCATATTTTCTCGTAAACGAACTCCTCCAGAATCTGCCTGTAATCATTCATATAGTGATTCTCGTCGTCCGGACTGCACCAGACGGAATAGCCCAGTGCCTGGAAAGCAAATGGATAACCCTTCGTCAGATTTGCCATCTTGAGTCCTTCTTCACGCGAAACTGAAAACACGCTTTCATATCTGGCCGCTATCATGGAAATACTGAGCGGATCCATCGTGATCTTTGGTGCACGGTACAAAAAAGTCAGATTCTTCTCATTCTGAAGCGAGTATATATTCTCATACAAACCTGTCATCAGCAAAAATACGGGCAGTTCCTGTCCGATAAAAATCTGAAACGAACTGCAGAATGTCCGAATCTGCGGATTGTTTGTCACTTCGTCAATTGTAACCAGCACACGTTTCCGCTGTTTTTTCAGACTTTTTAACATCCGCTCCCTTGCCTCTATACTGTCTTGACTCCTTTGAACAGCTGAATCAATTTCTCCAACAAGTTGTTGGAGTTTTTCTGAAGGCATCCGGTCAGTGTAAAACTTATACCATTATTTCATATACCATAGATTCGTGGTACTAAAGCCGGTAACGTCCGGAAACTCCGCCTTCAAATCCAGGCTGACCTGCTCAACCACACCGCTTCCCCATTTCTCCTCAGCTTTTTTAATAACTAGGTCGCGACCGAGCTGCCAATTGAATCGGAGCTGTTCTGAATTGACTTTAATAGCTGCTCTTATCTGCGCTCTACGGTAACGCTCTTTAACATCTGTTATCCAC
The DNA here is from genome assembly GCA_017459675.1 of Eubacterium sp. Taxonomy (GTDB): domain Bacteria; phylum Bacillota; class Clostridia; order Lachnospirales; family Lachnospiraceae; genus CADBRN01. The sequence continues at coordinate 18,826 of JAFUCM010000015.1, read as the reverse complement.
TGGGTATATTCGGAATCAAGGTGAACATCATGAGATCTCACAGCATACGGATTCTTTTTATTCATTTCTGCTCACCTGCCTTCTCTTGATATATTTACCAGACTTCACCCTTCCGTCGACTGGCCTCTCAGCGTTTGCAGGAATTGCCCATGAATGCCCAAATCGTTTGACACCTGGTATTTTCTCCTCCTGGCACATGACCTGCACGCGTCGTTCTTTGAGTCCCCATTTCTCGGCAACTTCTTTGATTGTGATGTAGTCCATAATTCATCTGCATTATAATCGTATACTCTTGCATATATATTATATGCGTTAAAACGCATTTTGCACAGAGAAAACACGATATGAAAAGGAGACCAGCCCACTGAAGTGAACTGGCCTCCCTTGAAATATTAAGATATGGTCGTCAAAATCAAAACAACTGATTCGCACAGGTCGTTCTGCGCTTTCTCCACAGCAGCAGGCCCGCGCCAAGGATCAGAATGCTGCCGAGGATTGTGAATGGGCGTGTGCCCGGGCCGCCGGTGTGTGGGAGGGAGGCACCTGGGGTGTTGCCTATTTTTACAGTCTTAGATGCTGCGTCAAATTCAAGTTTATCTGCATCAGATAGGGTTTGTTCTTGCCATTCCGTTACAGTTTTACCAGTATCCTTCAATAACAATTTGATCTCATCACCTTTCACCGACACATAGAATTTACCATCATTCACCAATACATATCCATCTGGAGATTTTGTTTCACTGATCTCATAATATCCATCAGGAATATCTGTAATTGACGTTTTACCTTCTTCGTCCGTATCAGCAGATGTCTTCTCAAACGCATTCGCTCCGGTACGATAGTCTCCCTTTCCTTCAGGCGCAAGTTCTTTTATTGTGAACTGTGCATTTTCCAATGGTGTAATCATATTGGCAGCATCAATTTTCACTATATTTAGTGTCAGCTTATTCTTCAAGGTGTTCGTAATCTTCAAGGGCGTCCCGCTGTTATTATAAGTTACTGTAAAGTGCGGAGATTCCCCTCCGGTTCCATCCGTATTATTTACAACCGCTTCAAGTGTTGTACCATCTGCTGATATTATTGATACCTCCTCAACTCTATAGCGGTATGTATAATATTTTCCAGCTGCACGATCGTAGTAATAATATGGAACTTTCTGGACTTTCGCTTTCCAGTTTTCAGCCGTAGCTACATATTCGCCTCCATCTACTGCAGCACTCGCTGCTGAAGGAACATTGACCTGCAGTGTAAGCTGTCCATCAAATGAGGAAGAATAATTCAAGTTGTTCAGCTTGTCGATAAACGTCTTCGGATCATCCGATACATCATCAGACGAGCTTTCTCCAGTTGCTGAAATTGACCAATCTGAATCCCACTTTTTACCAGGATTCAACTCAAATACTCTGACGTATCCGCCCCTTGGTGCACCAGTACTTATCGTCTTTGTGTCATAAATAGTACTCTTAGTACTTCCCCATGAATACGTGCATGACCCTGCATTATCGTTAATCTTTTTTGCTGTTATAGCTATATTTTTCCCTGCGGCAACATAATATACCGTATCGTGTTTCGTACCATCACCATCTATCGTTCTGATCGTGATTGGATGGAACGCGCCGCTTCCCGATGTCTCAGACGTCGAAAGTTCGGCTCTTTCCTGTGTCAGCTTAAATCTATAACCTCCTATCTGATCTGCACCATCACCAATCCAGTTTTTCTCAACTTCAACATCTTCAAACGTTGCAGATGGAGGTATTGGTGTATTAGTAATAGTAAATGTACCATCTGATATTGCATTTGGAACATCCGGTGCAAAACCTTCCACCTCTGCTTCCAATGCATAGTATTTAAATGTTACGGGAGTGGTTTCAATCACACCGTTCAATGGCAGGCAGGATACAGTAACCGGAGAATTCTTAGTAACTGTAAAGGTAATCGGGCTGTTTGCAGTCGATGTCCTTGTTTCAGTACCCACAACACAGGTACCTACATAGACATTGTCATAGACCGGATCTCCGCCAGCTTTTGGTTCAGCAATCTGACAGAGGGTGTATGTAACCGGGGTATTATCTTTACCAGACATACCGCTCCAGTTTTTGGCAAAGTCAATAGTCGTGCACTTCAGATCATTAGTGAACGATACAATATTTGCACTTGCTTCATCTCCTGCTTGTACTTCCAATGTTTTAGCCTCGGCAAGCGTAATATATGGATTATCGCTGTCGGTTTCCTCGATCATATAGCTGCCTGCTTTAAGCCCATCTAAAACGATTCTTTCTGTTGCCTCACCATTAACTACAGTTATACTTCTGGTTTCCGAATAACTGCCCGGTCCGGTAATTGTAAATGTATATGTGCCATCTGCAATCGTTTTATTGTTTTCCGGAACGGATCCACCATTAACGGTCACCGTCTTGGTGATCGTAAGACCGCCGGTCGGTTCATCCTTTGTATTTGTGATTGTCACGCCTTCCTCAGACAATACATTACCTTCAATAGACGTCAACTGATATTCTTCCGGAGAATGAGCAATCTCCTCTACATAGTAGATATACTCTCGGCCCCAGCTGTCATACTTATCCTGTTCTGGGAAGGTACGCGTCCATCCGTTTTCATCATTCAGAATCAACCTGACACCAGTTTCTCTATTAAATGCTTCATCCTCGACATATCCTTCCGGTGCGTCGGACGAAGAACTCTTCATGTTTTCAAGTACCCTGTTTTTCACTTCGCCATCCGTTGCAACCCCATTTCCTGTCAGTCTCGGAGCAGAAAGCACTGCCTTTATCAATCTCAAAGGTGCTCTCAGCGGATTGAGGCTGTTAGTCTGCAGAGATGACTTCGGAACGATTCTGACTTCGATTGTTACATCTCCCTCTTGTGCCTCAAGTTTGATATTACCATTCAGCTGTTTATTATTATCTGCGCTTGTAAAAGTATTTGGGCCAGTTAATGTTGCATTAGATGAAATCACGAGCAAATCGTCATTATCAAGCCCCCAGAAACTGAAGCTTTCGAACCCATATGTGATGGGATCATCCATATCCGTCTCTACTCTTGCTCCATTATATGTCCACTCATTAGTCGAAGTACTTGACGCCAGCCAATCATAAGATTTATAGGGATTCTGGGTAGAAAACACACCTTTAATCGGAGGATTCCATCCAAAACCAGTTGATTTTGATCCCTGCTCCCTGATGAGTCTGATGGTTACATTCATATACTTCGGTTCAGGTATGATATCTGGATTTAATGCTACATCCGTTCCGGTAATCACATTATAAACATCAACATCATGTGTTTTAACTTTAAACATGACATCTCTGTTTCCTGAAGAATCCGTATTGAACGACCGGATTGTTGTATCCTGTGAAGTCACACCATTCAGCCGAATGTTGTTAGATACCTGGTAATGATAAGAGACTGTGCTATTTTTGGGTACTTCAAAGGAAACCGGCTTCAAGGAATAGCTGGTCATATACAGATTTCCTAATGTCCCTGTAATATCCTGACCATTGACCGTGACATTATAGATATTAACATTCCATCCCTCAGGAAGGTTTTCATATAAAGCAGTATTCAAAGTCACCATAACGGTATCTTTTTCTGGAATTGCTTTATATATAACATTTGTCAGCGTTCTATCTTTTACTTTCTCGGGCGCTTCATATTCTTCTAATGCCGGAACTTCCCAGGTATACGAAATCTCCTTACCTTCGTAGTATTTATCGAGATCCGATACGGTTTTTTCCCAGTTATTTGCCTCATTCAGCGTTACAACCCGGCCATTCGAGAGTTCTGCCTGGATTTCTTCAGGACGAAGCGCAGGTTCATTTTCATTCTCACTTCCATCCCAGATTATTTTTATCGTCGTTTTCGTTTTCTCCGGCGTATGGGTATTCGTAAGTAAGGTCATGCCGCCTTCTGCGGTATTGCCCGTCTGCTCATATCCTTCCGGAACATTATCCTCTGACCACACATAAGTATTGACAGTACCGGTGCCGTCTTTGATCGGCAGGTCATCAATCGTTGCCGTCCAGTCATTTGCTTCACTCAGATCAACGGTTCCGGCATTTTCCACGCCGTTTTTCTTCAGTGTAGCCGTCAGACTCTCCGGTCTTTTTCCATCCTGATCCTCCGCATCATCCCAGATCTTTTTGACGGTCATAGATGTGGTTGTCGGCGTATACTGATTGGTAAGCGTCGTCACGGTGCCTTCCGTTTCACTGCTCTTCAGTGAATATCCATCCGGCATGTCAGATTCCGTCCACGTATATGTTATCTTATTATCACCTTCTTTGACCGGCAGGTTGCAGACAGTCGCACTCCACCCGTTGGATTCATTTAAAGTAATGGTATCTATCGTATCCGAGCCATTCTTCAGCAGTGTTACCGTGATACTCTCCGGTCGCTTGCCGGCGCGGTTATCACTGTCATCCCAACGCTTGATTACCGTTGCTTCCGTTTCCGTGGCTTCCGGTTCCGGTTTCATATATCGCTTAAGCTGAACTCTCGCATATGCGGTGGGATCTGTCGGTGTCGGCTCCCAGGCCTTTGTCACCTTGGGCGTTACCTTTTTCTTTGTATTTGTTATAACTACCTTGCCATTGCTGTCGTCATCTCCCACAGCATCCGTTTTTACTTCACTTACATCAAAATGCTGCAGAATTTCCTGACTGTTTTCATCGACAGAGGTTTTTCCTTCATGCGGAATTTTAACCGATACTTCTTTGGCCGAATAGTTCAGTTCATAGATCTCGCCATCCGCACCGGTTGCTGTTTTGGGCAGATCCGTAAATGTTCCTTTCCAGTTTTGTTCTCCATTGATGGCATCCGCCTTCAGAATTAATGATTTTCCTTCGACTTTTTCCGGCTCAGACCATTCACCGGCAGGGTTTACCGCCTGACCGTTTTCATCTCTGATCAGACGTTTTGCTGCATAGAGATCTACTGTAATTTCCGTTCCCTTTAATGGTGTCGTCCCTTCACCCCATGTCTTTTCAACATCCAGACTGGTTATCGACTTCTTATTGGTAATAACAACTTTCCCCTCACTGACCTGTGTATTAACTTCATAGTCAGCGATTTGATTCTTCGCACTATCATCAATTGCACTGCCTTCATCCGGAATAAGAACAGCTGTCTCCTCAGCATAATAGTCAACTTCGTAAACATTTCCCTCCGAATCAGTCAATGTATTGGGAAGATTTTCAAATACACCCTTCCAGTTCTTCTCCGGGTCATTCGTATCAGCCCGCAAGGTCATTTCCGTGTTCAAAGACGCAGCAAAACCATCCTGCCCTGCGACAACAGGCTGATACTGACTCTTCTCCTTCCAGTCTGCAATACGTTCCGGTTCTTTACCGTCCTTGTCTTTGATCAGGCGCTTGTCATAACGCAGTCCGACCTTGACCCGAGTGCCCTCCGGAACGTCTGTACCTTCTGCCCATACCTTTTCTACCGGCAGTTCTTTATCGCTGGTATAAATATTGTAAACATAATACTCCAGAAATCCACTCTTCTTATACTCGCCTGTCAAAGTATGGAAGTACCCCACGACCTCCGGCGAACTTCTGAAATGAGTATCTGCCTTGGTGTAGTCCTTACTGACATGCATAGGATCCTTATAGGAATCATACTGATCGCCACGACGGACATATTCCGTTTCAATATATGTCTTTACATAGGTATATTCCTTTCCATTCTTAGCCGTAACCGTCTCCGGAACAGTATCCTTATTCTCTTCAATATAGTACATACCGTTTGATACCGTGTAATCGTACATTAAGGCTGAACCCGATTCCCCAACGGTGATACTCTTCGTATGGAATGGGTCTTCACCATACCCTTCATACAGAGCAGGGTTTTCGCCTTCATATTGCTCCACATTGTATCCTGCAACGGCGTTCCTGTCTGCCGATTTATTCTGATAGATATCAAATGTGTTGGTAACCGGGACTGCCAGCTGAATGGTATTTCCGTTTTCATCCCGGATGACCTTCATAATTTCAATAGCAACCAGCGGAGACCCTTCATGTTCAGCATCACCCTTGAGGACAAAGTCCATACCACTCATATCGTGGTTAGGGATATCCCCCTGACGCCACGCAGCATTCCCCTGAAGCGGCGGGCATTCATTTCCGCTGTTTCTCTCATTCTCCCCGTAATCCCAGTAATTAAAGCTTCCGGAGAAAGCAACATCCATTGTAACCGTCAGTTTATGACCATTCGCATCATATAGCTGACCAAGGTTGGGATCGACCAGGTTAAATGTCACCGGTTTTATTACAGTAACCGTATAGTCTACTATATTGTTCAGCCTTGCCTGTCTGACAGCATTCACATAGTTATCATCTGCCCACCGCGGCGGCCATGTCCAGAAATTTCCGTCATATCTGTTCCCATCGATTGTCTCATATTCAGTTCCCCGGAGATCTGCGCAGAGGAATCTGCCTTCGATACGCACCTGAACAGTACTGTAGTCGGTACTCGTGTTTGCCGAGAATCCGGTAACATAGAAAGCATCATCTATCTCGTTGCCATTCTTATCCATGGCGACAATGGTCGCCCGTTTCATATCATCCGTTGTTATCTTCAGATCATCTTGATTTACTGCCTGCTCTTTTTTCAGTTCAAGGTTTGTATTTTCAGATACTGTAAGTATCTTGTTACCGGCCGCATCGTAATAATCGCCGTATGCCAACGGCACTTTAACCGCGGCATCACCCTGGATAGAGATATCAATGTGGTTTACCGCATTCTCAAGATGAAGGCCACTCGGCACCTTGGATGCTGTAGCAAATACAAACCGGGCAGCATCGGAAGAATTACTATTTCCCACAAGACGAACCGGCGTACCTGCAGCATCCCGTTCGATTGCGAGATAATTACTTCCATGAGAAATCAGACCATCACCGCTGATTGCGACAGTCGTATTATTCATCATATTCCGCGTCAATTGTCCGGCCTGATTACTACGCTCGATGTGGTTTGCTTCTACCTGTGTTCCATTATTGTCCCACACGTAATCACGGGTAACATTCACATTTTCCCTGTTTTCTTCTGTTGTTCCCGTATCCGCGCCAGGATCGAGATAACGTCTGAAGTAATCCGACGCAACCTGATTATTTCCGAAACCGGTGGCTTCCGAATGGAAATAGATATGCCGGTTACTTCCGCTGCCGTCAATGGTCCAAAGCATCGGATCCGTCACGCTGACGGTTCCGCTTGCTTCATCGTATCCTACTTCTGTCAGGGAAGCATCATTGTTGACGATATAATATCTGTTTCCATCCTTCACAAGGATCATCTGCGGTTCATTATTCGCCGGTGTACTGCCCGCAATCGTACCAGTCACGGAAAAGCTTCCCTGCATATAACTGATTTCTCTGCCATCCGCTGATATATCAACATCTGTTATAACTTCCGTTTTTTCCTCAGCAAAATGGACGATCTTCAGGAATTCTTCTTTTTCAAGTTTAACAGAGTCCTTATAGGCAATCTCTACCTGTACCGGCGTTTTTGGCTCTACCTTGCCACCTTTTTCATCAACAATCTCTATGTCAAAGAAGCGCGCAAAGGAGACCTCGCTGCTGGTCATATTCAGCTTTGAAGCTGCACTTTGCATATACTGGGTATATTCTTTTGTTCCCTGCTTTATCTCACTGACATTCAGCTTCGCATGATCCGGAATCTGTGCTGATGCATCATAAGTCACCGTTATCTCATAATTCTCCCCGGATGCGCTGATATAGTCTGTACGTATCTGCGCATCCGAAACCATGATCTTAAACACCTCACCGGTATTCATGGTGATTGTCATGATTTCGTCACTGCTGAACGCATCCAGGCTAACAATAGCCAGATCCGGTGCATGAAACTCCTTATCATTCATAGCTTCGATCTGCGCATCCGTAAGCTCATCTGAATATACCGATACGAGATCATATTTCTGTCGCAGTCCGGCCGCTGTGATTCCTTCCGTCACAGGAACGACTTTAACCAAGCTCTCGTCTGAGAACTCTACATCAGCAATATCATTTGTAAAATCCGATATGTCTGTGTTTTCTTTATCAAGTACATGCAGGCTCTCTATCAGATCTTTCAGACTGATGATATCTCCTCCGACCATACTGTATTCAAATGTCTCTCCATCCACTTCCCACTTAAAGTCCACCGTATACACAATCGCATACACGGACAGGCTCTCCGCCTGGAACTGCACTGCACCATTTTTTCCATCTGTGGTCTCGATGACCTCGGTGCCGGTTCCGCCGATCTTCTCACTGATGACCTGCGCAGCCTTTGTGACAGGATTTGTGGCAGCCGGTGTCATGACGGTGTCGACACTGGTCCCCGGGAAATGAACGGCGTATACGTCAAGTGCGTCATCGGCGATGGCATTGCCAAGGTCGATGCTGACTGAAAGCGGTGCTGCCGGCTGGATCTCATTGCCGTCTTTGTCAAAAATGGACAGGTCAAACAGGCCCGGCATTTCTTCTGCATGGCCTGCTTCGTCCTCTATGTAATTGTCAACCGCTGCCAGCGCACGGCTGCGGTATGCATCATAGTCCAGCCGGCTTGTTCCGATCGCAGTTGCCCGGAATTCTGCATTCTCCGGAATCTTGCTCGCTTCGGCACAATGAATGCGGAGGCTGTAGGATGCACCGTCTACCGCGACTGTACGTGTAAATGCAGTATAACTTTGGGACTCGTCTGCATCAGCACCACTGGCCGCAGTCTTTCCGTTTTGTTCTCCATCCGATGTTTCTTTTCCGCTGCTTTCCGAATCTCCGTCAGGCTTCCCCTCTTTTTCCGCGTCTGCCTTTGCAGCATCCTCATCCGTGATGATTTCAATGTCATCCAGCTGATTCTCGTCCGCTGCCGGATCCATTACGATCAGAGTATCCGAAGGATCGCCTTCTGTTGCACTATTTTCCGGCGCAGCATCCTCTGCAGTACTATTTTCTGTGAAGTCATCTGCAGAAATGCCGGCATCTGTATTTTCAGCCGGCAGGAAGCAGCTGTCATCGTGCTGATGCTTCAGCAGCTCCACCTTGCCGCACACCAAATGTGCCGGATCGCCGCAGAGAATCTCATTTCCGTTTTCGTCTGTCTCCAGCGTAACCCAGCCCATTTCGACAGGACTCTCCCCGTTTGGCCCTGTTTCAAAACAGCTCATATTATGGGTATGCAGTTCGAGCTTGTCACAAATCAGAACCTTCTCTTCTGTGTAACAGGCATTTGTGTGCGTATGACCCTCGTACTCTTCCTGTCCGCAGACAAGTTCCTTCTCCGTCTCATAACAGGCATCTGAATGAACATGTTCTTCGAGACCACATACAAGCACAAGATCGCCAGTATCCGGATCTTCTTCGTAACATTCATCACCGTGTATATGTTCTTCGTTTCCGCAAACCAGTTCTGTATGAGTCTCATAGCATGCATCTGTATGCTGATGTCCCGGTGTTTCTTCCTGTCCGCAGGTCAGCACCTTCTGTTTTGTGTAGCAGTGCGCATCGTGCACATGTTCCTCATTTTCCGGAAGCTGGCAAATGAGCTGTCCGTCTCTATAGCAATTTTCATCATGCTGATGCACTGCCCAGTCAGCTTTACCACAGCTGAGGACTTTCTCCGTCCCCGTCTGATTGCCGTCTTCATCGTACACCGGCTGCTCTGAGTAACAGGCATCAGTATGTGTATGCACAACAAAATGACAGCTTAAATCTCCCCGGCTCTGTTCAGGGAGATTTAAACCTGCCATATCATTCGCTCTGTCGTTATCCAGCGTGATCGCCGGAATAATCAATGAATAGGTCGTGACAAATACAAGCACGATCGCCGTCACAGACCGTGCGCGCCTCCACACGCCGTCGGATAAATGTAATCGCTGGTAAAGTTCTGTCAGTTTTTCAAGAATTTTTTTCATGGTACGCCTCATACTGTAAATGTGTATATAACCTCATCTAATAATTAATACTGGAAAATCCACGCATGCTATGTACTGCTTAATTATTATGCTCTGCAGGTTCTCACATATATGCACGATTATAGCACCTTTTTGATTATGGCCACAACACGTTCTGCTAATTTTAGTTAAATTTATGTAGAAAAGCACATTTTCAGGCAGTTAAAGACCGGCCTGATTGCTCAGGCCGGTCTTTTTTGAAGATCTACAGGTACTTGTTGATCAGCAGAATCAAAGCTGCTGTCACATATCAATAAACTACATTTGCCGCTTTATGCGGATTTGCGTTACTGTGATTTTGCTCACAGGGCTTTGGGCTGCCATGCTTTGCGTTTCCAGGCTATTCGTTTCCTGCTCAAGTCTCATACCTGTCATAAGATTCTTCTTCTGCGCAGCAGCACTGCTCCTGCGAACAGAATCATGAGAGATCCGAGGATCACAAAGATACGTGTGCCGGAGCCGCCGGTAGATGGGAGGGCAGCGCCAGGTTCGTTTTCCACTGTAAATGTGGCATTGGAAGCACTCTGTGCTTCGACATTGTTTTCTGGATCGGCTTCTACAGCTGCATGCGCCGGCTCAAAGTCAACTATCTCACCGCCTTCCTTTCCTTCTTTCTCTGCCCATTCTGATGGCTTATTGGTTCCTTTCACAAGCCATTTTACTGCACCTTTTTCAATCTTGAAATAGAACGTTGCATCTCCCGGTAACACATATCCGTCAGGTGATGTTTTTTCAGATATTTCATAATAACCATGAGTGAGATTGCTAAACGATGTCTTTCCTTTATCGTCCGTAGGCACCGAATCAGTCGGCGTTGTTCCAGCCAGGGTCTCTAGTGTCCCATCTGGCGTTGGCGCTTTATCTGCGATCTGCCTGAGCGTAAATATTGCACCCGGAAGCTTCTTCGTATTGTCGTTTTCATCAATCTTGATGATGTCAATCGTGATTGGAACTTCCTCATACGTATTCGCAAGATTGGCGTTGTTGCGGGCATCCTGACTGCTGTAGGAAACGGCAAAGACGTCTTCCTGAGCAGATGCATTCTGCGTAAACTTGACGATTGTTCTTCCGTCTCTCTCACCAAATGTAATCGTCTTGTCTCCATAGGAGAAACCATTGGGATGCTCTTCAATACTGAAGTAATGCGGCGGTGTTTTAAATCCGCCCTGACTCGGCCATCCTTTTACGACGGCATCTCTCTCCGCCAGATTCAACGGATGCTTAGAGATCACTAATGTTCCCTGATTTGCCGTGAGTTTCGTCAAAAGAAGGTCATCATCATCAAGATAGAATACGGTATTCTGTCCGGAATCAGACGTTCTTCTGTCATTTGTAACGTTTTCAAGCGTCGCTGCCGGAGCCGTGATGGTAAGATCATGCCAAGCGTTAACTGTCGATGTAATGTTCGTGCCGTTCAAGGTTGCGCTTTTCCAGTCATACCCCTTGGCTTTGTCATAATTCACTTCTTTAATCTTGAAGTTTGTCGCTTCCGAAGGAATATTAGTCACCCTCCAGTGCCAGATGAATCCGTCAATACTTTGCGTCCAGGTAATCTTCTCTCCATTCTCTCCAGTTGCCAGCTCTGTGTTTTTAAGTGTGACTGTCTTTGTCTGGCCGTTCACTTTGTACTGCAACTGGACTTCGAAATCCGATGGAACCTGGGATACATTATCCAACCCGGAGAACTTTTTCTCGATGTCGATGGCAATCTTGTCCGGTCCGTTGTTCTCATCGTAGTTGTTGGTAAGGGACTTAATTACCGGCTTGTCGCTCGTATGATCCTTGGTCACCGTAACAGCAATGGGATTATTCACCGGGAACATGGCCGGGTTGGAGGATTCCACCTCTTTGATCCAGTAGTTTCCGACCAGCAGTTTGACCGGTGTATTCGGTCCTACGACTGCCTTACCATCTGTGCCGATCGTGATCGTCACGATGAGATCCTTGTCCGCTGCATCCGCTGCGGCATTCGGATCCTGTACTGCGTCTTCAGCAGCACATTGTTCCTTTTTGTAGATCTTGAATTTGTACTCGCCGGCCAGTTTGGATTTCTGGGCTGCGGTCAGATTCTCACTGCTGCCATTGTATGTGACTTCTTTCTTGATCTGCAGGTATCCATAAGGAACTTTGTTAATGACCGTCTCTGTTCCCGATGAATGTGTCTCTGCATCTGTCGGGGAATTGATAACATTCCCTTTGAGATCTTTGTAGATTACGACAGTTCCCTCAGGCGCTGTACTGCTGACTTCCTCGATATAGTAGGAGTACTTATAAGTAACCTTTTGCTGCTTTCCGTCGACAGTGACTGTACCCGATCCCAGCGCAGGAAGCTCGCTGAATGTATACTGCCAGGTACTCTCTTCAATTGGAAGTGTAACTTTGTTATCCGTTACATGTGAGCCAGTGTATGAAAAATCCGGATCCGGTTCAGTTACTGTTTTGAATTCATGAATAAAACCACCGCCAGAGTTTCCATAGAACTGCGATCCGGCTACATTGATGTTCTTGATTGCACTGCCATGGTCCGATTCATCAATGATATACAGAATTGCAGTCTGCCCGGCAGCCGGCATGGTGAAACCATGCGAATAAATATTGTTAGGGTTAGATGATTTCGTATGCTCTTGTCCATCCAAGATACATCCAATCTTTCCCTCATATCCATCCACAAGGCTCCAGGATACTGTTGCCTGAGATCCGGCCACCAGATCGAACTCCTCATAAATATGCGGTTCATTATTATGAAGCCAGCCTACAACCAGATGAGAAGCTTCTTCGCCATGGCCTTGAACCGGACGCTCGGTATATGTCTCGTAGGTACGGTTCCGCTTAATTTCAAATGTGGCGTTCACTCCGTTCGGGGCTGCAATTGTCTGACCGTCTGCGTCCTGCCACTCTTTCTTCAGTCCCAGATTGATATTTGCAGGTTTTTTATTCGTGATCTTCGCATCGGATTCCTGTCCGCCGACGGAGGTCTTGACATTACCAGCTGCATCCAGATACACACGTACGCGGACCGTACTATTTCCAATTGAGACCGGATATCCGTCCGGTGCATGAATCTCCTTCAGGTAGTAATTACCAAGAGGCACATCCGCCATTTTTGCATGACCATTCTCATCTGTTTCAACGATGAAGGCTCGCCTGCTTCCATCCTTGAGTTCTTCCGTCAACGGCTGTGTACATTTGTCATCCTTGTATAATCCAAAGACTGCTCCGGACAGCAGTATACTCTGATCATCCTCATCGACCTTGTCAAACTCTACATCTCCATACTGTGTCATATTAAATTTGATCTTGCAGTTGGAGTCACAGCCGCCTCGTTCGATGTAGAAGACCTGCAGAGTGTGCTTTTTCCCATCGTAGAGTTTTGAGAAATCAAAATTCTGTTGCTGACCATTTACAGTTACTTTTTTTTCTGCGAAATTAATAGTTCCTGATGTCGGCTGATGGATGCCGCCGATGTCCATCGCAAGTTTTCCGTCAATGAATACCCACAGGTCGTCATCACCGGAGAATTCGAAAACAATGGGATTTCCAGCAGAATCTTTAACAGCCTTCGGATCCTTCGGCAAACTGAAATCAACACTCATGGACATGCCGAAGTGGTGGTTTAGGTTTTTATTCCAGTTTACATACAGATCATAATCGCTGTCCCACTTGTGGAATGGGAAGAAACCGATTGCCTTGTTTGAAACAGATCCTGTCTCTTTTCCACTCTTCTGATTGTATGTACTGTTATAAACAGCAAATCTCCCTTCATTGCCTTGGCTAGTGTCATAATAGGCATAGTTTGTATTACTGTCATAAACATAATAATCACCGTCTTTTTTGAAAAGGCCGTCTACGTTCGTATAAGCTTTTTTATCAGTTCCATCGGACGGTGTGAACAGATAGGAGAGATCTCTATTACCCGTGCCACCACTGTTATTACTCAATGTCGGATATCCCGATGAATTCAGACTACTATTCACTATACTAGTAACGCCATGTTCAACATATTGATTTAGGCTTCCGTAATTATTCCCGATGCCACTTCCCCAAAACTTGAGGGCATTTCCATAGTTAATACCATGGCTCGCAAAATCAGCAATGCACTTGGCATCATAATGCGAGGATCCATTAAAATAATCGTCCAGATAGTTATCCAAATCATAGTCAAACAAGTTCAGTGTCAAGCCGATAGTGGCATTATCAATTGTCTCAATTTGACCAGGCGGTGTTGTCCCTGTACGTGCAGGTAAAACAGTAATTTCTCTATACTCGTTTTGATTATATCTATTATAGATACGAAATGTGCCAGTACTAATCGCGGTAACAGTTTTGAAATTATCAGAACTACCCTGATTGGTATGTTTGGTTTCTGTTACTACTGATCCTATATTGGAGACCCAATAATTCGCCTGATTCCACATGTAGATTTCATCTCCTACGTAAATTGTAGTAGGGAGATTATAAAGTCCATTTCCATTATTGCCATCAAACAGATAATCCGAGAACGATTCTGTAGCAAACTGTAGCACTATCGCATCACTTTCATCCTCAGTTTTTTTGACATTTTCAATTATTTCTGCAGTACCATTTTCTGTGATATGTGCGATTCTAACCTGTCTCTCTTCAACACCTGCACTAACCTCAAGTTTTTCACCGTTATACCAGATTTCACCTTCAGATTCGTCTGTCTCTGTCAGGTCATCAGCATCCTCAAATACAGTCGACATCAGTTCTACCTTAACATTGACTACGCTTCCTTCTTTTGGTTCTACTTCCACGCCGCCAGAAAAGATAGAAATATCAAACTGTACCGGATGAGTGACGTCCGTCTCTTTCCGAGCCTTTAGCTGCTGATTGACTACTTCAACATTCTCAGCAAATTCCTTCTCGGTATCATTGATCTCCCGCACGCGCAATTCCGCATCATCCGGAATCTGTGCTGAATCATCGTATGTTACAGTGATCTCATAGGTATCCCCATTCGCGCTGAGGAAATGCTTGGTAATCTGTCCGTCCGTCACCCGAATCGTGAACACTTCTCCATTTTTCATGGTGACCGTCAGCGCCTCTTCCGTAAGAAACGGTTTTTTGCTGATCAGTGCCCAGTCCCCGGTTTCCACCGTCTGCGCATTAATCTGCGCGATCTGCTCTTCCGTCAGATCTGCACTATACTCGCACTCTAACCCGAGGCCATCCTTGATCGCCCCTACCGTTATGTCGTTTTCTGCTTTTCTCACGAACAGCAACTCCGGTGTGGAGAATTTTATGCTTACCACATCCTCCACGAACTGCTGCGTGGTTTCCGAGACTACAATGTCTTCTAAAGTGAGCTTTTTGGCTTCGTTTTCGTTGCCGATATTTTCTGCGTCCGGTGTATCCGCATTTACCTTGCCAGTCTTGTCTTCCGTATTTTCCAAAATCTCGCTTTGATTGTCCTGCGTATCACGGTCCGCAAGCCCCAGCACTTCAACCAGCTGACGAAAACTTACAAAGCCACCTCCCGGGATGCTGAAATCATATTCCTTCCCATCCACTTCCCAGTGGAAGTCCACCCACTCACCCAGCAGACGGACAGCCCCTACATGCGGCAACGAAACTCCCGGTTTATTTGCGATTCCTCCAAGATTATCGCGTCGTTTTAGCCAAGAAAAGTCGCTCTATCAGGGGTAAGAGGACGATATACATTTCATGATGTCTATCGCCCCATTTATGCGATACGATCCCCATACAACAAAAAAGCCCGCAGCACAGGTTGGTTATCCCAGTTCCCCATGCTGCGGGCCTTGTGCCCTGCTTATACCTCTCTTGGCAGTTCCACGCTGATCCCGGCTTTGAATGTCACCGTGACCTTCTCCCAGCCAATCTCCACCTTATCGATAAACCGGAGGATGTCATCATCCGTGCATTCCGTTACCTTGCCGTCCGGGTAATTTGGTCTTGTCAGTCGGAAGAAAAGATCCGGTTTTGCGCACCTACCATTTGGGCTTTCCCGGTAGGGCCGCTCCTCGCTGCCCACGGTAATCGCCCTGATCCGATCCTGCAGCCCTCTGATATGAAGGGCCTTATCAGCGTAAACTGCCCGCTGCTCTGATGCGGCTGCCCATTTTTCTTTGACCTCTGCCAGCTGCTTTCGCGCAGCCTCTTCCGCTGCTGTGTCGCCGACCTCCTGTGCTTCCCGGATCTCCTCTCCCAGTGAATCCATCGCTGATTCCATTCTGGTCAGCACTTCGTCTGCCTTATCCAGTCCGCCCCATCGGAGCCGTTCTTCCAGCCGCACCAATTCCTCCTGACGTTCCGGCAGCGCATTAAATGCGTCCACGATTATCTGGCGCAGTCTCTCATCCCGAATGGAGTCATTCCTGCATTCAACATCCGGATGCCTGCTTTTATTCAACTTAGAATCGCAGCGCCATGTCGTTTTTACCTGCCTGTAAGGGAGCCCGCAGTTTCCGCATACCACTTTGGAAGAAAGAACATTACTATGGTAATACTTGAATTCCTGCCAGTACTTTCTTCTCCTCGCCATCTCCGCCTGCACCTGCTGGAATACTTCTCTTGGGATCACGGGCTCGTGGCTGTTTTCTACAAAATACTGAGGAAGCTGACCGTTATTCGGCGCGACCTTCTTTGTCAGGAAATCGACCGTATAATATTTCTGCAAGAGCAGGTCTCCGCTATATTTTTCGTTCTTCAGGATGTAGGTGATGCCCTGATCGTTCCAGTTGCGCTCAAATACTGTGCCGCCGACAGTGGTCTTATTGCCGTCCACACCCTCTTCGGCCAGCACCCGGGCGATATGTTTCGGGGAATAACCGTCGAGGTAATCCCGGAAGATCCGCTGCACGATCTCCGCCTCTTCCGGCACGATCACAAGGGAACCTTCCGGTGTCCGGTTATATCCAAGGAGCCTGTGGACGCCGGAGCATACCTTACCTTCCTGGTAGTGATACCGCACACCAATCTGTACGTTCTGACTGATGGAGGCTGATTCCTGCTGCGCGATGGATGCGAGGATCGTGACCAGAACCTCCCCGCCCGCGTCCATCGTGTTAATGTTTTCCTTGGTGAAAAAGATCGGGATCTCCATTGCTTTCAGCTTCCGGATGTATTTCAGGGAATCCAGCGTGTTTCTGGCCCACCGGCTGATACTTTTGGAAAGCACCATGTCAATCTTGCCTGCCTCACAGTCGCCGATCATCCTCATGAAGTTTTCGCGCTTCTGCGCCCGGGTGCCGGATTCCTCATCGGCGTAGATACCGACCAGCTCCCAGTTTGGATTCCCACTGATCAGGTTGGAAAAGTGTGTCTGCTGTGCTTCAAAGGAAGTCTCCTGATCCTCATGATCGGTGGACACGCGGCAGTAAGCCGCCACCCTGATCCGGCTTCGTTTCTCTTCCGGCGCAGGTGTATGCATCCGCTGCACCGGCGCTCGTTCTCCCCGCAGGACTCTGACCTTCGGGGCATTCACTGTTCTTGTGGTCATGCTGTTACCTCCCATCGTAGTAAACCTCAAGGCCGCAGAGGAACCGGACGGTAAAGACCCTGCGGTCATGGATCGTCACAGTCTCTGTGATCTTCTGAAATGTATTGTCAAAATCAAAAGAACTGCCAGCGCTGTGAATCAGCGAGAGCAGTTCCTCTGTCATTTCTATTCTGTTGTCTTTCATCATATCCAGATCGGACTGAAGCGTATCCCTTTCTGCTGCCAGCTCATTCTGCCTTATCTGGAAATCTGCCGAGCGCACCCGGCTGCGGATGTTATTCCGGCTATCCATCTCCCGGTCAATCTCTGCAATCCGGTCTTCGATCCTGCTGACCTTCGGATGAGCTCTGAAGCCCTCTGCCAGTGAATCACGGTATTCCCGTACCAAGGAGTCATCGATCTTCAGATCCCCCATCAGCCTCTTGAAATCTTCAATGAAATCATCTTCCCGGATGCTCGGCAGGCTGCAGGAAGAGGCTTTTTTTCTGTGCCTGCTGCAAATCCAAAACACATTCCCGACCCGGTTTTTGCTTTTCGTAAGATTCGCCCCGCAGCATCCGCAGGTGAGCATTCCGGAAAGTGCCGTATACTCTTTCTCCACCTGTGGCGACTTTGGTCTGTTGCCTTCCATCATTTCCCGGACTCTCGTAAAAGTCTCTGTGTCGATGATCGCAGGATGGTGATTTTCCAGATAATACTGTGGAAACTGACCGTCATTCCTCCGCATCCGGAAATCCCGGTCGGTATAACACTTCTGCAGGATCTGATCACCGGTGTAAGAAACGTTTTTAAGAATCATGCTGATGCTGTAACCTGTCCACTCGGGATGAACAATTCTTCCTTTCCACATCTGGCCATCCCGTTTGGTAGGAATCCTGCGCTTATTCAGGTCGGCTGCAATCTGCCTCAAAACCTCCCCGTCAAGAGCCCGGGTAAAGATTTCCTTCACGATCTCCGCTTCCGTTTCATTTACAGCGTAGTTCCCATCAACAAGATCATATCCGTATGGTGCGGAGGCTGCCCGGTAGGTTCCGTTTTCAAAACGCTTCTGCAGACCCCAGCGGCAATTTGCCGAGATACTGTGGCTCTCATCTTCCGCCAGCGATGCAAGGATCGTCAGCAGGAATTCCGAATCCATGGTGCGCGTATCAATGTTCTCGCGTTCAAAGGAAATGTCTGTTCCTTTTGCAGTAAGGCTGCGCACCATCTCAAGCAGGTCTGTGGTGTTCCTCGCAAACCGGGATACCGATTTTGTCAGCACCAGATTGACCCGGCCTGCGGCACAGTCAGCGAGGAGCCTCTGCAGCTGCGGCCTTTTCTCCTTCTTTGTACCGGAAACAATATCGGCGTAGACCCCGACGAACAGCCAGTCTTCATGCTGG
>JAFUCM010000220.1 GCA_017459675.1 Eubacterium sp. | reverse complement strand
CAATTTCCACGCAGCTCAGATGGAATTCGCTGCTTTGGAAATTGCATCCTGCTGTGTGCGACAGAACGGGAGAAAGGAGACAGAGAACCGTCCCCTGTCTCCCGGAGATAATTAGAAAAGGACTGGATTTGTATGGCTAGAAGGATGAAGGTATATAGTAAGGTGGCGGAGATTCCGACGGGGAATGCGCCGGATGTGATTACGGAGGGCTGCCTGGTGCTGGAGGGCGGCGCGTGGCGCGGGCTCTATACGCAGGGCGCGCTGGATGTGCTGATGCAGCATGGCATTAATTTTCAGACGACGATGGGCGTCTCGGCGGGCGCGATGTCTGCGACGGGCTATGTCTCGGGGCAGATCGGTTTTTGTCCGCGGATCAATCTGACGCACCGGCATGATCCGGAATATACCGGGATGGGCGCGGTGAAGAAGGAGCACGGCGTCACAGGATTTACGTATTTGTTTGATACACTGATGGGTGGTGAGAATCCGCTGAACCGGGAGCGATTCGATGATCCGGCGCGGCGTCTGGTCGCGGTGGCGGCCAATGTCCACACGGGCGAAGCGACATTTTTCGAGAAGGGAAAATGCAATATTTTCCGGGCAATTCAGGCATCTGCGACGGTTCCGTATGTGTCCCGTCCGGTCGTGATCGGCGGCCAGCCGTATCTGGACGGTGGCTGCAGCGTGAAGATTCCGTATGATCACGCCGTGCAGGAGGGCCATAAGAAAATCATGATCATCCGGACGCAGGACCGCACCTACCGGCGCAAAGAGAAGAAGGAAAATGCATTTGACAAAGTGCTGTACGGCAGACATTCGGAATTTATCCGCGCCATGGAGAAGGCTTCCAATGAATACAACGGCCTTCTGGACCGCATGGATGCGGATATGGCAGAAGGCAAGTGCTTTGTGCTGGCACCCTCCCGCCCGGTCGGCATCAGCCGCTTCGAAGGTGATGTTGAGAAGATCGGCGCACTGTACGAGCTTGGCCGCACGGATATGGAGGCGGATATGGACCGGCTGCTGGCGTATCTGGAACAGGATTCGTGAATTGAGGAATGCGGTCTCCGTGCGTTCTTTCCAAAGTGCAGGAGAAACATTCCTGAAAATGAAAACCGATCATAGACGGATACCATGACGCACCAGACGGTATGATAACGGAGAAATGATTATGGCGGGGAAACTGTCAGAGGCCGTGGCCGGGGTCTACGAGATCTGTGATTATATTCAGGCACACGGCGTCGTCAATCAGAATATCAGTGTTTCGCTGCGGGATATGCAGGCAGAGTCGTTCCTGAACTTTCTGCTGTATCTCGCTTTCAGCGACGGTTCTTTCAGCAATGAAGACCGGGCTTTTATCAAAGAAGCACTGGGGCGTGATCTTTCGCAGAAGGAGGCGGAGGATCTCCGCCGCGCGCGCAATCTCACGCCGGACGGCTACGCGAAGCTGATTCCGCTGTCAGTGAAATACTTCGTACTGGCAGATGCGGGCAGAAAGATTAAGCGCGACCGCTATAAGAATAAGAAAGCAAAGCAGCTGACGCAGGTTTACCGGATGTTCGGGGAGGAATATCTCTCCGGCAAGGAGACCCAGAGTGATGCTGTTATAAAAAATCTGACACGCTACCTGATCGCGCTGGATGAATTTCTGAAGGAATTCGGACTGCTCGGCCCGGACCAGCGGACCGCACCGGTGCGGCAGAAGGGCGGCACGCGGCGAAATACGCTGCGGAACCGGACGGACGCGGATGCAAATACAGGCAGCAGTGCAGCGGTGTACAACGGCGGAAATAATAACGGCCGGCCGGGAAGTAACGTGAATCCGACTGCCGCCGACAGTGGCGCAGCCCAACAGAACGCAGCTGCCAGTCAAAACACCGCAGCACAATATGACGACGAGCCGGAAAAAACCGCTGAGGAACTGATCGCCGAGCTCAATGCCCTGATCGGCCTGAAATCCGTCAAGGAGGATGTCAACAGCCTGATCAATCTCGTCAAGGTGCAGCAGATGCGCGCGGAGCGCGGGCTGAAGACAACGAACATCAACAAGCATATGGTATTTGCGGGAAATCCGGGCAGCGGCAAGACGACAGTCGCACGCCTGCTCGCAAAGATTTACGCCGCGATCGGCGTACTGGAAGAAGGACATCTCGTTGAGGTGGACCGGGCAGGCCTGGTCAGCGGCTATATCGGCCAGACGGCCATCAAGACACAGGACGCCATCGAGGATGCGCTGGGCGGCGTACTCTTCATCGATGAGGCATATGCCCTGACCAACAACAAAGGCCAGGGGGATTTCGGCCAGGAGGCCGTAGAAACGCTGCTCAAAGGCATGGAGGATCACCGTGATGATCTGATTGTCATCTGTGCCGGCTACACCGATGAAATGGAGGAGTTCCTCGATTCCAATCCGGGACTCCGCTCCCGCTTCAGCAAGGTCATCGTCTTCGAAGATTATTCCGCGGAGGAAGAGGTTGCGATCCTCAAGTCCATGTGCAGGAAGCAGGATTATACCCTGTCAAAAGAAGCGCTGGAGACCGCGGCAGAATTTTTCACAGAGCGCTGCACGAATAAACCGAAGACCTTTGCAAATGCACGCGATGTCCGCAACTATCTGGAGAAAGCCATCACCAACCACGCCGGCCGTGTCGTCACACTCACAGGCAGAAAGGCGACAAAGAAGGCACTGTCGACGATCGAGCGCGTGGATGTGGAGAATATTGTGCTGTAGGAAAACGGTAGATTTTTAGAGACAGTTGTGATAAAGTGTAATAGAAATCCTGAACATAAAGAAGGCGAAATCATGGAAAAGCGAACAAATGCGCTCGGCGGCTCACTGAAGAACCTGCTCGGCGGCAAAGCAAATAATAAGAAGACAAAGACTGCACCGGCCCGCGGCAATTCCGGGGGCGCACAGTCTGACGATTCCATTCAGAAATTGACACGTCTGGAACTTCTGGAGATTCTGGTAGATCAGCGAAAAGAGATCGACCTCCTGCAGGAAAAACTGGCCGACGCACAGAAGCGGCTGGAGCGGGATGATGCACTGATCCGTAAATTCATCGGACGTGATCACACAGAATTAAAAGTGAGGCGGGAAGTAAAAGATGAGTGAGACAGCTAATAAGGAAACCGCACAGGTTCTCAAACCTTCAAAAGAACAGCTTGAAATGGAGCTGCAGCGGGAGCGTTATCGCAAGACATTCTTCGGAACCCTGCGAAGCACGATTTTCACGCTGCTGGTCGTTGCGGCCGTCGCGATTCTGGTCGCAGTCCTGCTGCTCCCGGTTCTGAAGATCTACGGCAAGAGTATGACGCCGACCCTCACGGAAGGAAGCATTGTCCTCTCCGTCAAGGGCAGCGATTTCGAGACCGGCGATGTCATTGCGTTCTATTACAACAACAAGCTGCTCGTCAAGCGTGTTATCGCACAGCCGGGCGAGTGGGTTGACATTGACAAGGAAGGCAATGTATATGTCAACAACCAGCTGATCAACGAGCCGTATATCACCGAGAAGGCACTGGGCCAGTGTGACCTGGATCTGCCGTCTCAGGTGCCGGAATCCCGTATTTTTGTTATGGGCGACCACCGGAGTGTCTCGGTCGATTCCAGAAGTACCGCGATCGGCTGCGTCGCAGAAGAACAGATCGTCGGAAAGATCGTATTTACCGTCTGGCCGCTGAAAGATTTCGGCCGGGTGAAATAAGGAGATCCGGAGCAGAGCGCGAGGATCTGACTGCGGAAACGGGAAAATGATTCAAAACCCCTGTATTTTATTTAAGTAAAATACAGGGGTTTTTTGTTGACATTTTTTGTTATTTCGTAGATAATGTGGTTTACAGTAGGGTTATTCCGCCCGGCTGTTCTGTGAAAAAAATAAACGAAAGCCGGATCTGCATCATTGACGTTTGGTTAGATGGGGGATCAGGTATTCTGTTTACAGGACAGAAAGCAGCCGGGAATCTTCGAAATCGGGAATTTTCGGAATTCCAGTCGAAGATGCTGTCGAAATGAGTATGGCCTGCTGCTGCAGCAAATGACATCTCAGAAGTTAAGAGAGGTTACAGTTACGTGAAAAACAGAGTTCGTTCAATTATCAATTATTATTTAGGTTCGCAGAATAGAGGATCACGCAAACGTGCATTCTCGATAATAGCGTGTGTGATGGCATTCATCACGGTTTATTCGCTGATCATTCCTGCAGTGGCATTTGACAGGAGTACTGCGGCCCAAATCGCGGGCACAGACGCCGGCAGCGGCTATCAGCTTGCCTGCACATACAAAGTCCATAAACATACTGAAGGCTGCTATGAAAAGCAGCCCGTTTATGATGCCGACGGGAAGCAGACCGGAACAGAGAAAGTCCTGGTCTGCGGGAAGGAAGACTACGTCGTACATGAGCATGACGAGAACTGCTATGAGACCGTTGCCAAAACCATCACGGAAAACGGAAAGCAGAAGACCATAGAGGAAAAAGTGCTGGTATGCACGCTTCCCGAAATCGAAGAACATAAGCATACGAAGGATTGTTATACAGAAGAAAAAGTCCTGACCTGCGGCAAGACCGAACAGGAGGCACATAAGCACTCCGATAAATGTTATAAAGAGAAGAAAACCCTTGATTGCGGGAAAGAAGAACACAAACACTCTGGGAAATGTTACACGGAGGTTGTTGTCAGCAGCGAGAAGGTTCTGCAGTGCGGATACAAGGAAGGTCAGGAAATCTCCCCGGCAGTTTATTCCGATCCGGTTGTAGACGACGAGACCGGCGAAGTCATCGAAGAAGCACAGCTGCTCCAGGAGGCTGTCGTGCACCATCACGACGACAGCTGTTATCCGACTGTTGAAAAAATAGAGAAGCAGCTTACATGCGGTCTCGATGAGCACTCACATTCTGATAAATGCTATAAGACAGCAAAGGAACTTGTCTGCGGAAAAGAAGAAACAAACGGACATAAACACAATAAATCCTGCTACAGCAAAGAGAAGGTTCTGACCTGCGGCAAGCTGGAGCTGCATACCCATACCATCGACTGCTACGAGAAGGGTCCGAAGAACGAGAGCCCCGAGAGAATGGGCTGGGTTCACTATGAAAAGGATGCGGACGGGAACAAAGTCCTTGTCGGTGATCCGAAGCATCTGACCTGCGGCAGGACCGAGCTCCTCGCGCACCAGCATGACGCGGACTGCTGGGTGACAGCGGAAGAAGCAGCGGAGATCGCAGAAGCGAAAGAAGCTGAGGCTGCGGAAGAAGAGACGGCTGAGGAAGCGGCAGATACGAAGGATGCGGCTGTGGAGAAGGATCCGGTGGCGGAAGAGATCAAAACCGGGACAGACGTTCCGACAGATGCATCAGCCAAGAGCAGTGCAGCTGACAAAGGTGCGGAAGCTGCCGATGCCGGAAGCAACGAACGTGTTCTGACCTCAGAAAGCGACAGCTACACAGTCACTATTAAATACGATGAAAATGCAAACATCCCGGAGGACGCCGAGATCGATATCAAGGAGATCCCGGAGGCATCCAGGCAGTACCAGAGCTATATGAGCGAAGCAGAGAAGCTGCTCGTCGGCGAAGAGAACGGTGGGAACGATGAGAATGCGTCCGGATCCACTGCGATTAACTATGCAAAGATTGTCGAGATCAACATCGTATCTGCAACCGAAGGAACCGTAACACCGGACACCGATGTTGATGTAGATATCGCCTACAAAGAAACAGAAGAAATCGCAGAAGGAACCGTTATGCAGGCACTGTCATTCAATGACGGAACCCCGGCGGTTGAGAAGGATGCACTCGTATACGGCGGCGAGACATACGTTGACGGCCTGCAAGTGACGACAGATCAGTTGCCCGTGTATGCGATTGTCGGGACGGAAATCCTTAGCACACAGGTCATTACGGCTAATGGAGAAACATATACGATAGAAGTTACATATGGGCCTGAAGCAGGAATTCCTGAGGGAGCAGAACTCTATGCAAAAGAGATCGTTGACCCTGAAAAATATGACGAATACTTGCTTCAAGCTGAAGATGCATTGAGTAATGAGAATGATGATGTTTCTATTAGCTATGCACGTTTTTTTGACATTGAAATCAGAGTAAACGGAGAGAAAACAGAACCTAAGGCACCGGTTGAAGTAAGAATCATTAACTCGATTTCTCCCAATATCGAGACAGAAGAGACAATGAGTATTGTTCATTTTGCAGATGAGGGAACAGAAATAATTAATGATTTATCTATCAGCGAAGATGGAAAAGAGATTACTTATAGTCAGGATGGTTTCTCTGTAACTGGCGAAGTGGCTGGAACTTTTAGCGGCAATAACTGGCCTTCGACTGCTGCAGGGGATTATGTACTTGTTGTTTATAGTGGAAATGGAGCACCTTATTATGCCGTTAATAGTTCTGGGGGACTTGTTGAAGTCGAGTATAATTCCGAGACGGGTAGAGTAACATTTCCCGATAACGTAGCACCCACAACTGATGACCTTGATGATTATTGGTGGACATATTATGTGAACGGAGGAAATCATCGTTTAACTAGTGTGAGTAATGCAAACAATAAGATTTATCCGTCACAGACAGAAGGAGGATCAGCGCTTAACAATTCAACAAATAGCCCGGGAGCAAATCAAGGATACATTTATAGAGGAAACAATTTTAATAGATACTGTGTGGCTATAAACAACGCAGGAACAGCGATAGTGAGTTCTCGCGTTTCATATTTGGGAGGCTATACATACCCTGCAAATGCTGCACACTTCATCTTTGTTAATAATTTTGAAGAAGATGTTACCGGTGCCTACGGAACGGCAGAAAGCACAGTCCTTACAGGAAATAGTAAGACTCTTCGAATGGCTGAAGTGTCTACTGCCGATGAAGATTTGATAGATTTTGATGGGTTCACCTGGAGAAGTGCAAATACGTCAATTGCTACAGTTAGTACAGATCCAGATACAGATGCCCCAATAGCAACAGCGGTGGCAGTTGGCACCACAAGGATTATAGGTACTCGTACAAATGCCGATGGGGAGTTAGACGAAGTTGTCTGGACTGTAACAGTAAAAGATAAGACAAATAACTCGATTGTATTTTTACATCAGCCGCAGGATAATTCTAACTTTGCAAATCAGGACAATATTCGTCCGCATGATGGATACGGGAATACTGAGCCAACAAATTATGTGAAGTTTGTGGTTGTCCTGGCAGATGAAAATGGAAATATCCTTCTTTACAACGGGAAGCCCAATGTAGAACTCCCTGAAGGATCTGTTGTTCCGGAGAGATATGAGTTCGAACTTGATAGTACAGGTGTATTCGCTATAGAAGAAGATACTCTTTCGGGTATTTCAGTACCAGGATATTCTTATGCAGGGACATATGCATATTTTGGGTGGTACAACAACACGGATCTTGAAAATATGGCAGTTGTAAGCCAATTCAAAAACATGGGCGCGATTAGCTCCAGATATCCGAACTACTATAGTGTTCTTGGGTTCATGACATCGAGGGGTAATCCTCAGTATCAGGATTATTCGCAGACAGCCTTCGGAAATGCAGGTTACGGTTACTATGCATATAATCCTACAGGAGTTTTGATGCTAGTTCTTCAACCTGTCAGCGAGAATATTGCGTACAGAACAAGTTATCATAATGATTACGTTCCGGGAGGTGTTGCGAGAACTAATATCATTGATACTACCAGGGCAAAAATGACACGGGGAGAATGGATTCCGGACCAATATAGATGGGACTGGTATGGCGAAACCATAATGACAAAAAAAACTGGTGCAGACCTTATTTCGCCAGCTGATGGATATGAATTTGTTGGATGGTTTGATTCAGTCGATGCTGAAGGAAATGGTACAGGTAATCAGATAGTCGGACAAACAGAAGAAGGCTATTACTACGCATTAAGAGATGGTGAAAAGATTGTTATCCGGCAGAACAATGATTTTTATGCAAAGTGGCAGCTTGTCAGGGGAACAATTACCATCAATAAAGAGATCATTGGAGATTTATCAGATGCTGAACTGAGCCGGCTCAAAGAAACATTAACATTTACCATAACGGATGATGCTACAGGGGCAGCGATAACAAAAACTGGTAGTGACATTACATGGAATCAAAAAAACGGTACGGTTGATGTAAGCGGCCTTTCTGCAGCAACTACATATACGGTAACAGAGTCTAATGCAGATGTTACCAATTATGAAGTCACGACAGTAATTACAGATGGAACTAACATTAAAGTCTCTAAGACAGGGGCAAAGAATGTTCCAATAACGAATACCTATGTGAAGAAAGTTGCAACCATTAGAGTCATTAAGATGGAAAGTGGTACTTCTAAAAAACTATCCAACGCATCATTTAATCTCTATAGACCTGCCACAGATGACGATGCAGAAGAGCAAACAATAAAGGTTAATGGAACGGATACACCAGTTGTTTTTGTGCAGAGCGTATCTGTTGGATCTGAAGGCGAAGTTGAGGTTGTGGATCTTCCACTGGGTTATTACTACTTGGTTGAGACAGAACCACCTGTGGGTTATGAATTGCTTACAACAGTTATCGGTTTCGAGGTGAGTGGAGAAGCGATTAAGCTAAGAACCAATGACCATGTTCGAGCTAATGGACTTGAACTAACAGTATTTAACGATTCTGGAGTTTCACTTCCGAATACTGGAGGTCCTGGCACACTACTCTATACATTAAGCGGCATTGCATTAATGCTTAGCGCCGCTATCATGTACGGCTTCAGGATGAGGCGTAGAGAAAGGAGGTTAAACTAACAGCCTCTGATCTCGACGAATAAACTAACGCCGAAATTCTGAAGACGCATAAAGTCGATTCTGCGAAAGCAAATATGTAAAACTGGCGGACGCAGTAGAGACAATAGCTTAATCAAGGCGGGAAACCACAGACAGCAGAATTAACTGGTGATCATGGATTCCTGGTTATCATCACTAATACTTCTGGCGTTGAGTTGCCTAATACTGGCGGCATTGGCACATTATCTTATACATTATGCGGTCTTGCCTTAATCATGGCAGCCACAATGATGTACTGCGTCAAAATGCGTAGAAAAGGAGGTGACGGCCTATCGTAATGGACTTTAATTGCATACGAAACAGAGCTGGGCTGAATAACCTTGTATTGGATTACTCCCTGGACAGGGCAGGCCCTCCGTAATAGAGAGAAATAGTAAAACACAAGATGTAGTAAGAAACAAAATGGATACCCATTATATAGAAAAATGAGAAAAATGACAGAAATAATGTCAAAAAAGGAAAGAAAAAAGAGTTACAAACTAAATATTTTGACGCTTTACATGACGCAGATTTATGTATTATAATGGGCATAATAGATAGCAGGAATAAGGAATGAAAACACATCTAAAAGTGTTAAAAAACCAAATTCCTGCAAGCAGTATGAGCCGGCTGGTATCTGGTTCCTGCGACAAATCAGTATGAGGTCAGCCGACATATATGTAACTGGTAAACCTATTTTATTCGGAAGGAGATCCTTCCAGAACTTCCTGATCCGATAGATACAAATGTATCGCGGAAAGGGAGAACAAGGAAATTGCTTTAACTGTTGAAATGTGAGGGGAACAGTGAGGCAACTAGAGGGCAACAGGAAAATCCCCTGCACAAAAAAACAAGGGAAGGACGAGCCTCCCGAGAAAGGATGATAGTATGAAACATATGAAGAAGATGATGGCTTTGGCGCTTGCCATGGTAATGGTATTAGCCATGAGCATGACCGTTTTTGCGGCAGAAGGTGATTACAAGATCACCGTTACAAACACGAATGACTCTGTAAGTATTGATGGTCAGACATACAGCGCTTATAAACTGTTTGATCTGAAGTACAATATCGATAAGACAGCTTATTCGTACACAATTAAGACAGACAACTATTTCTATAGCACTGCTGGAGCAAAAGCTGTATTAGATAAATACTTTACATTTACGGCTTCTGCTGGTGACAGCACAGTGATGGTTGTTGAACCCAAGACAACTGGAACATATTATGACAGCACCACAAAGACGATCTCTGACGCAGGTGCTCGTCAGCTGGCAGATGACCTTCAGCAGTATCTTGCAAGCGCAACTCCGGTTAAGACAGGTACGGCAAGTGGCGAAACTGCCGAGATCACCGTTGGCGAAGATGGTTACTTCATCGTAACTGGTAGCGCAACTCCGAAAGATCCGAAAGCATCTGAGACAGTTGTATCTGCTGTTATTCTGACAAATGCTCAGCCTACCGCCACTGTTGCTCCGAAGGTCAGCATTCCGACACTGGACAAGAAGATCACTGGCGTTACTGAAGATGGTAGCAAACTCGACGATGACGGCAAAGCAGCTGTTGCGAAGGTCGGCGCTAAGGTTTCGTACGAACTGGATTCCATCACACCGGATCTGAGAGGTTATACTGATTATACCTTCATCATCTCCGATGAAATCTCCACTGGTCTGACATACGACAACACAAGCCTTTCCAGTCTTGTTGTGAAGATTGGTGGAACCGTAGTTCCTGCTACCGCAACGGTAGAGGACGAGACAGTTAATAACTATACACTTGCTGTTAATGGTCAGAAGTTCACTCTTACGATTCCTTTCGATACTCTGAAGAAGTATGAAGCTGGAACAGCTATCGTAGTTACTTATGACGCAATCGTTAATAGTAATGCTCTTAATACTGATTATGAGAACAATACTGCTAACCTTACGTATTCTCATAGTCCGTATGATAATACCACTAACAAGACTCCGGACAAAGAGACCTATGTTATCGATCTGAATATCGATGTCGACAAGGTTGCTGAGAACGCTACTGGTTCTAAGCTGAGTGGAGCTACCTTCAAACTTTACAAGACTGTAGCAGGTGCTACAACTTATGCCGCAGCAGAAGCATATGATGCAAACGCAACTTATTATTCTGATGCTGAAGGAACCACACCTGTAGAAATCGCAGATGAAGCTGCATTTACTGCTTACGATGGAACT
>JAFUCM010000219.1 GCA_017459675.1 Eubacterium sp. | reverse complement strand
TCAGGGGTGTTGAGCAGGAAGCCCCCACCTCAACGCATCGCGTAGGTGGTGGGAGTATGTCACGAATTACAGCAGCACCAATAGCGGGATTTCCCGCTGTTATCTGATTGCAGTAATTCCCGCTTCCCTTATTCATAGCTTTCTTGTTTGTTGCAAAGTGGTTCTTGCAATGCCTGCAAAAAGTGATGATATTGGCCGGACTTTCCGGCAAGAGGAGGCAGTTTTTTGATTGACCAGAAGGTTTTTTCGCTGATCAAAGTAGCGGAGAAGGGAAGTTACACCAGAGCGGCCAGTTCACTCGGGCTTACGCAGCCTGCCGTCAGCCAGCATATCCGTATGCTGGAGGATGAGCTGCAGGTACGTCTGTTTGAGCACAGCCACAATCAGATTCATCTTACGCCCGAAGGGGAAGTCGCCGTCGACTATGCGAAACGGCTGGTTTCTCTGGAGGAAAATATGTACCGCGCCGTGAAGAACGAGAAGCAGAAGATCACGTCGCTGACCGTCGGGATTACCCATACGATGGAATGCAGCAAGGTGGTCGGTGCACTCGCGTCATTTGCGGACCGGGACGCCGGCATGATGATTAAAATCATCACGGAATCAACCGTCAGTCTCTACCGGAAACTCCGGAATCTGGAGCTGGATTTTGCTGTCATCGCGGGACGTTCCGGTGATGCCGGCCTGCAGTACATCCAGATGGATACCGATTCGCTGGTGCTTGCCGTGGCGCCGGATCATCCCCTTGCGCAAAAAGGGGTGATCACGATCGATGAGCTGAAGAATGAGAAGCTGATCCTGCGTCTGCCGACTTCCAATACGATGCGTCTTTTTACAGCGAACCTCGTCAGTCAGAATCTGAGCCTCGACGATTTCAATGTCATCCTGGAACTGGACAGTATAGCAACAATCAAAGATCTGATTCGCAGGAACTTCGGTGTTTCCGTCCTCGCCAAGAGCGCGTGTCTGGACGAACTGAAAAAGCATAAACTCGAAGTTCTGTCAATCGAAAATCTCAGTATGAACCGTGAAATCAATCTTGTATGCAGGTCGGATTATGAGCATCCCGAGCTGCCTGAGAAAATTGTGCAGATCTACAGGGATCTTTGAGCAAAAGCACATATTTACATGAATATTTCGCGGCCAGGGAAGGAATGTTATGAAAAAAGCATGTTACGATACCATGATTGTGGGACCGATTTCGCTGGATATCATGATTGACTGTCATGACAACGAGGAGCATCTGGTAGGCGGCGCCTCCGTACAGTCCGGATTTGCGGCGTCCAACGTCGGTGCGAGAACGGCCATCTTCACAAAAGCAGGCGACGAAGTAGACATTTACAAAGTATTTGAAGACTGCCCGGCAGACGTTTACTGGAGACCGTCAGCACACTGCACCTCCATCCGGAACAAATATTTTACAGAGGACAAGGAGCGCAGAGAGTGCACACTGATCTCCAAATCAGACCAGTTCACATTTGAAGAACTGCCGCCGGTCGAGACAAAAATCTATCATTTTGCAGGCCTGACAGTCGGCGATTTCAGCGATGAAATCTTCGAGAAGGCTTCCGCACTGGGCAAGGTTGCGGTTGATGTACAGTGCCTGCTCAGAAAAGGCGAGCCGGACGGATCCATGACGTTCCATGACTGGGCAGACAAGAAAAAATACCTGCCGTTCATCGATTTCCTGAAAACCGATGCAGCCGAGGCCGAGATCCTGACCGGCCAGACAGACCGCCGCGAGGCAGCGCGCATGCTGCACAGCTGGGGCGCAAAGGAAATCCTGATCACCCACAACACAGAAGTGCTCGCCTATGACGGAAATGAATTCTACACCTGCCCGATCCGTGCGCGGAGCTTCGCTGGCAGAACCGGACGCGGCGACACAACCTTCGCAGGCTATCTGACAGAGCGTCTGCACGCCGGCATCCCGGAAGCACTGCTCTTCGCGACAGCACTCGTATCCCTGAAAATGGAGACATCCGGTCCGTTCAGGGGAACACGGGAAGACGTTGAGAAATACATCGCAGAATTTTATGCGGATGTTAAATAAATAGGTGTGACTTTATAATAAAGCGTGAATAAATATACATCATCGGGACAGCTTTCGCTCGGCCCTTTTGATGTATATTTATTCACGCTTTTACTATGCGTATTTCCAAAACCGAAATGTAAACGATTACATCGCAAACCCGCATGAAAAACTGCACAAAAATCACCTCCGATTTCTTTATAAGATTCACAAAAATCCATTTCAGCCTTAAAAATCAAGGGTTCTGGCATTGAATTTAAGAGGAATTTGTGTTAGTTTATAGGGCACAGGCAGAAGCTGAACCACAACGTTTATGCGTAAACAATGTAATCGTTTACATTTCAGAAGCATAAACAAGCAGCAAATCAGGCAGCACGAAGCAGTACCCGGCAGCATATGCAGATCCCAAAACGACATATGCTGCGCAAGCAGCACCAGGCAGTACGCCAAGCAGCAAAGGAAGCAGTATGGCGCATACAATTAAAGATGTTTCTAGATTATCAGGTGTTTCTACGGCAACGGTTTCCAGAACGTTTTCCAATCCGGATTCTGTGAAGAAGGCGACGCGGGATAAGGTGATGGAGGCGGCGCGGATTCTCAATTATGAACCCAATGCGATCGCGCGGTCCATGAAGCTTCAGCAGACGGAGAAGATCGCATTTCTGATCTGTAAGGAGTATGGATCTATCCTGGACGAGTTCTACGCCGGAATCTGTGACGGGATCATGGCGGCGACGAACCGCTCCGACTATCAGCTTCTGGTTTCCACGGAGCGCGACTGGACTTCGATGAAGCGCAATCAGGTCGACGGTGTGATTCTCGGCGGACATGCATCGCTGAAGCTGATTCAGGAGTGCAGACG
Organism: Eubacterium sp.; assembly: GCA_017459675.1. Lineage (GTDB taxonomy): Bacteria > Bacillota > Clostridia > Lachnospirales > Lachnospiraceae > CADBRN01. Next base: position 5,073 of record JAFUCM010000219.1, on the reverse strand, counting down.
TCTGGATATGAGAATTGTTCTGGTGAACAACGAGGTCGGCGGATTTGATTTTCCGTGCGTCGTGGCAGACGAGGAGATGGCGGTGCGTCTGGGGATCGAGCATTTGATCGCGCGCGGCCACACCCGGATCGGCATGTTGGCGGGACGTTTTTCCCCGTATGTATGTGAGCGGCGTTACAACGCATTCAAATCCGTGATGGCCGAGAAAGGGCTCCCGATTCTTCCGGGACACGTCATGATCACTGATCCGGATCTTTCGGCAAGCACAGAAACCGCCGTCGCGATGATGACGCAGGCGGAACCGCCTACAGCCATTCTCGCGGCAAATGATGAGATCGCCACCGGCACGATGAAAGCGGCGATCCGTCTGGGCAAACGCGTGCCGGACGATATCGCGATCCTCGGTATCGATGATTCGCGTGTCTGTACGGCGCTGGAGCCGGAGCTCACATCGGTGCACATTTTCCGGGACCAGATGGGTGTGGAGTCGGCAAAAATGCTGCTCGCACTCCTGCAGGGAAAGGAACCGGAAGAGAAGCGCATGGTCATCCGGCCGGAACTGATTGTCAGAAAATCCACCTGAATCACGGAGGTTAACAACAATGAAACAGAAGAAGGTTTACACGGTAGTCAAAGTAGTACTGCTGATCGTACTGCTCTTGATTGCACTGTTTCCGATTTACTGGCTGATCGGACTTTCCATCCGCCCGATGTCGGAAATGAAAGGGCACATTTCCCTGATCCCGCATTCCTTCACATTTGAACACTTCGTTGCACTGTTCAAGGAAAAAGGATTCGGAACCGCCCTGGTTAATTCTATGAAGACAACCTTGATCTCGACCGTACTGGCCCTGATCATCGGCCTTTGCACAGCGTACGTACTGGCGCGCAGAAGATTCCAGTTCCGCATGAAGGAGCCGCTTTCCTTCTGGGTAATGCTGATCCGAATCCTTCCGCCGGTTGCATTTACCATTCCGCTGTACATCATGTTTGCAAAGACTGGTGTCCTGAATTCCACGGTTCCGGTCATTCTCTCCTGTATCCTGATCAATATCACATTCATTATCTGGTACATGATCAGCTTCTTCCAGGGACTGCCGGAGGAAATCGAGGAATCCGCCCGCATCGACGGCGCGACAGAGTGGCAGCTTTTTGTGAAAATCGTGCTTCCGCTGGTTGCACCGGGTATCGCGGCCGTTGCAATGCTTTCCTTCCTGTATGCATGGAATGAATACACCTACAGCGTTATCTTCGTACAGCAGGCATCCAATTACACGATTCCGCTGGCTTTGGCTACGCTGAATACAGAGGACAACCTGACAAACTTCGGTCTGACTGCGGCAGGCGGCGTTATTTCCGTCATCCCGATCACCCTGTTCGTCATGTTCGCGCAGAATTATCTGATCGCAGGACTTTCCAGCGGTGCCGTGAAGGACTGATTGATTTATAAATTGGTTTAGCGGCGACAGACACAACATTAAATGCTTAATAATATTTAACACACATTAACACCAAGGTAGGAGGTACATCATGAAATTGAAAAAGTTATTCTCAGTCGGTCTGGCAGCAGCCATGACAATCTCTCTGGCAGCATGCGGCTCATCAGGCAGCGGATCCAAGGCAGATTCATCCGCAGCATCTTCCGCAGCAGCATCCTCTGCAGCAGCATCTTCTGCAGCATCTGAGGCCGGCAGCACAGACGGCGAAGGCGTCAAGCTGACACTTGCAGCACGCGGCGGCACATATTCAGAGGTTCTGAAGGCAGCTATCCCGGCATTCGAAGAAGAGACCGGATGCACCGTTGAGCTGCTTGAGCTTGAGGGCGACGACCTGCACAGCAAACTGGCACTGGATGCGCCGAACAAAGAGGGCGCATATGACCTGGCTATGGTCGACGGATCCTGGGTTGCAGAGTTCACAGAGAACAACATCGTTGCAAACCTCTCAGAGCTCGGCTACAGCTACGATGACGACCTCATCCCGGCTACCTACGAGACCCTGACCGTTGACGGCGACGCTTATTTCGCACCGTTCTTCGGAAATGTTACCGTTATGATGTACAACAAGGAGCTGGTTGAAGCTGCAGGCTACAAGGCAGAAGACATCACTTCCTGGGAAGACATCATGGCAATCGCACAGAAGACAAATGAAGCAGGCAAGAACGGTTTCGTAACCCGCGGCGGCGGCGCCGACCCGGTTCTGACCGACTTCCTCCCGGTTCTGTTCGCACACGGCGGCACACTGGCAGATGAGAACAACCAGCCGACCGTTGACAACGACGTATTCAAAGAGGCACTGCAGCAGTACATCGACCTTGCAAACCTCGGTCAGACAATGGAAAAAGATGACATGGTAGCAAACGTTGAGAACGGCGACGGCGCACTCGCAACAATCTGGCCGGGCTGGTATGCACCGGAAGCAGACAGCGCAGCTGACTACATCGTTGCACCGACCAGGCTGACAAAAGACGGCGAAGAACAGAACACATCCGTACTCGGTGTCTGGGAGCTGGCAGTTATGAACAACAGCACACACAAAGAACTCGCTGAGAAGCTGCTTGAGTCCATCATGGATCCGGAAGTCCAGATGGCAAGCGTAGAGGCAGGCGGCGTACCGTGCCGTGTATCTGTTCTGGAAGATGCAGACGTTCTTGCTGCACATCCGCAGTACGAAATCATCGAGAAGGCTCTTGAGAGCGGTGCTTCCCGTCCGGTTATCACACAGTGGAATGAGTTCTGCGAGACCCTCGGAACAGAGCTTGACAACATCATTAAGGGAACAGAATCCATGGACGACGGACTCGCAAATGCACAGTCCGACCTGGAAATGATCATGATGGACTAATCTAATCAGCCCCCGGGCTGTCACATGAAAGATCTCATGCGTCAGCCCGGCATCAAGAAAAACCTGTTTGGAGATTATTATGAAAAAAGCAAAGAATGCTGACGTTTCCAGCGTAACGTCTAACAACAAAGCATTTCCGAGACTGATGATCTCGCCGACGGTACTTGTGCTGCTGATTATGACAGCATATCCGGTAATCTTTACCATCTATTACAGCTTTACGGATTACAACTACCTGAAGCAGAGCAGTAAATTCCTCGGGCTTCGGAACTACGTGAAACTGCTGACGAACCACACATTCCAGGTATCCATCTGGAATACGGTGAAATTCTGCATCCTCGCAGTGATCCTGGAAGTTTCTATCGGACTGCTGCTGGCAGTATTTGTTCACAGCTTTACCAAGGGCCAGAAAGTGCTCCGCACCCTGTTCCTGCTGCCGTATCTGCTTCCGCAGATCACCGTCGCACTGGCATGGAAAATGATGCTTTCCAACAACTACGGCATCATCAACCAGCTGCTGCAGGCAGTCGGACTGAAAGGACATAACTGGTTTATGGAGGTCGGCACGGCCTTCAACACGATTGTCGTCATCGACGTCTGGCAAAATGTGCCATTCGTCTTCCTGATGCTGTATGCGACATTGCAGACAGTTTCACAGGATCAGTACGAAGCGGCACAGATCGACGGCGCAAACGGATGGCAGCAGTTCTGGCACATCACCATTCCGAACATCAAGGGCGGAATCATCCTGTGTGCACTGCTGCGAACAATCGATACCTTCCGTCTGTTCGACAAGGTCAATGTCCTGACAGGCGGCGGCCCGGCAGGAACAACATCCACCATCACACAGTTCCTGTACAACTACGGCATTAAGAGCATGAAGTTCGGGCTTGGATCGGCCGGCGCGATCATCATGGCTGTTATCGTACTGATCCTGTCCAGCGCATATATTAAGCGGACGATCAAATGATGATGGCAGAGAATGAAAAGTCAGTTTTATCTCTGACCTGGGTCAATGTCGGATACGGAGAGGCAATTCTGATCCGGATTCCCGACAGCAGCTGCCGCAGCGGTATGTTTACCATGCTGATCGACGGCGGCAGCAGCGATGCCGCGGAATTTGCGGACAATCAGAGCGGCCGGATGCCTCTCGCGGCATATCTGAAGCAGATCGGATGTGATCATATTGATCTGCTCGTCAACACACACATTCACGAAGACCACACGAGCGGTCTTCTGGAGGCAGTCAGAACCATTCCGGTGGATGCGTTCTGGCAGCCACTGCCGGAAACTGTCCGGCAGAAGCTTCCGGAACTGGATCCGGCAATCGCCGAAACTGTAACGGGCGCAAAATACATCCAGTCAATCAACGATTTTCAGGAAATCTGTCATCGTCTCACAGGCAAAGTCAGACAGGTCTCGGCAGAAACAGAACCGCTGGAACTTTCCAACGGGCTGCGGATCCGGGTACTTTCCCCTGACAAAGCAAAGACAGAGGAACTGGCGGCGCTGATGACAGGTGTTGCAGATGCGGCGGAACAGAATCGGGCAGCCGGAGCGAAAGAGCCGGAAAATGGCCTGCGCAGCGCGTGCTGCCGCGCAGATGCCAACATGAACAACCTCTCGGTGATTCTGCAGCTGGAATACGCAGGAAGGAAAATCCTCCTGCCCGGCGATACCAACCGCGACGGTTATGTCGGCATTGCCGACGCTGACCTGGCAGCTGACATCTTCAAAGTCGGCCACCACGGACAGCAGGACGGCATCAGCCGGGAAATGTTCCGGAAAATCCACCCGTCATACGTCATCTGCTGCGCCTCGAGCGACCGCAGATACGACAGCGCGGCACCGGAAATCCTGTCCATGATGCAGGAAGAAGGCGCGCACCTTTATTTCTCAGACTGCCCGCCCGTACCACAGGGCATGCAGGCTGCACCGGCACACACAGAGCTGGTGTTTGAGATTGCGGGGGACGGAACCATAGATGTGAGGTACGTATAAACAAAAGACGGTGAATTGTCATTCCTGCGAATTCCATCTGAGCAGGAAGACAACTCACCGTCTTTTGAGTAGGAAGGAGCAGGGAAGACAAATATCTTATTTTTTATCCTCTAATATCACCAGAATTTGAGTTAAGTTTTGTGCAATATCACGATGGTATAGCCTCATTTTCGCTAAATTTTATCGGATGTTTGCATTTTGCACGACAATGTTGTAAATTGGTCAAGT
>JAFUCM010000218.1 GCA_017459675.1 Eubacterium sp. | reverse complement strand
CTCTGATGCATACGATCTGATACTCCCCGCTCAGATGGTCTTCATCAAGACACAGTTTGCAATATTATAACAGGAATGTAACAGAAGAGCAAATTATTCACGCAAATCCCCCGGTTCTGTCCCGGCATACTGCCCAAAATCTACTTCCAGAACCGCATGTTTATTCCGCTGTTCTTCCGGCGGGAGCTGCATATAGTCCCCGTACATTTCCTTCAGATAGGTATCATATGCCGCAAATGTGAAGAATTCTGTATCTCCAAAAGGCATTCTGCACAATTTTTGTGTCCATCGGTACGGAATCATTTCCCTGTAATAGCGGTAACTCCCTTCCGCTGTTACAACCGTTTTCGTTTGCCTTGCATTGTACCTGGTAAATGCCCTGTCTTTCTGTTTTCTGATGAATCCGGCCGGCAGGACAGCCGCTGCCGCGCCCAGCAGTTTCTGAAGGCTCCTGGCACGTTTCTGTCCGTTGTGATATCCCAGCTTGACGGCCAGGAGATTCTTCCAGACATAGCGCTCCCGCTCATGCAGCTTTCTGAGGATCGGATTTTCCGGCACATTGTCAAACGGGAAAACATCCACAAAAATACCCTGGTGTGCCGCTGCCTCCTCTGAGAGGCCTTCCACAATGCGGGTTCCGTTCAGCCGGATCTTTGCAAATGCATACGTATAGCCCGGATCGGTCTCACTCGTCTGCAGGAAATATTTCTCCTGATCCAGCTCTTCTTCGCATGCCGCGACAAACCGATTGAAATCAGCCCGCAGCATGCCGAAATCCATGTCTTCATCCCATGGAATAAAACCCTGATGACGCACGGCTCCGAGAAGCGTTCCCGCGATCATAAAGTACCGGATGCGATACTTCTCACAGATGCGTTTAATCTCCGCGGCGATCTCCAGCTCAAGCGCATGTAATTTCTTTAATTCTGTGTGCTCCATATTTATGAACAGCTCCTGCAAATATCAATTCAAGTCCCGCCCTCGCGGGACTTGGCGCGGAACCCAGGTCGGCTCTGCCGACATCTTCCATTCCGGGTTTCTGCGCATCCCCGCGGAACGTATATCTCAGTGGGGGGATTGAGACCCGCCACTGAGACTGGTTAATTGCCCACCGCCTATAGGGGCGGGGGTCATCTTCCACTGAGATATATCTTCATTATCACTGCCATGCGTTCCGACGCCAGATTGACATCAGCGATACAACTCCTTCAGCTGTCTGATCGTCTTGGCAATATTGTACTTTGATCCGGCCGCAACTGCAGAACTCTTCGCGCGCAGATCCGGATCTGCCGCCGGATCTTTCCAGGCGGCAATCGCGTCCCTGACTGCGTCAGTCCACACCTCTGTTCCACGGTCAATCGGAAGGAATTCCACATCCGGCAGAATCCGGCAGTCCGGATCGACCTCGTCAGAAATCAGGCATGGAAGGCCTGCCATCTGCGCCTCTATGGCCGAGACAGGCAGTCCTTCGAAATGAGATGGCAGCACGAAAAGATCAAATGCCTGCAGCCAGTTATTGACTTCATCGGAGCGTCCAACGAACCGCACGTTATCCAGTCCGGCATCAAATGCCCGCGTCTGAACTTCATTATAAAGTTCACCGTCACCGATCAGTACAATCACTGCATCCGGACAGGTTTCCTCCAGTGCTTCAGCCAGCTGGAGGATAAATGCGTGATTCTTCTGGTAGGCAAATCTGCCGACATGACCGATCACGAATTTTCCGTCCAGTCTGTATTTATCACGGACTTCTTCCCGGACAAATCTGGAATACATAAACGAAACCGGTTCGATTCCGTTGTCAATTATCTTAACCCGCTTTTGCAGGCCGCTGCGGTACATCCACGCCGCTGCCTTTCGTGAGCAGGCACAGAGTTCAACATTTTTCGTGACCGGCAGCAGCCGTCTGCAAATCTTGTGTGCTGCAATTTTAACCAGATAGCGTGCGGACACCCCGTCGGCATTATGTGTTTCCATCCCCGCACTGTGCGAGTGCAGAATCACCTTTTTGATGCCGGCACGCTTTGCCGCCAGAAGACCCGTCAGCATATTATAGGTAGAATCAGAGTGAATATGGACAACATCATAGTGTTCTTTGCGCTGAATCATGATCAGACGCTTTGCCATACTCAGCTGAGCGAGCAGTCCGTTCACAGCAAACTTCGGCCGACTGATCCGTCCGCCGTACGCATGGATTTCCTGAATAAAGTCATCACAATCGTGACGCTTCCGGCACAGAAAATCAAAAATGATTCCTTCCGATTCGATTCGTTTTCCCCAGACATAGACAATCTGAGTCAGTCCGCCGGATCCGAAATTTCCCGTCACGATCTGAAGGACTTTCTTCTTATTCTGATTTTCCATCTGCTGCTTCCTCCACAAAAACCGCCGCGTGCGCATTCTTATTCTCCGGCTCTTTCATGTAATCTCCGTACATCTGCCGCAGTACTTTGTCAGCCTGTACCGGACCCGGCAGTGTCGTATCCTCAAACGGATACTGCTTTCCTTTTCCGTAGTACGCGCGCGGGAACATTTCTTTGAATTTATACTGACCCATGCAGTTTACGATATAGGGCGATTTTTCATATGGGTATTTTTTCAGCAGCCGGTCCAGCTTTTCCAGTTGTTTCCGGCTGTCCATTGTCCGGCCGAATTCCGTAAGCTGTACGAATTTGATAATGATCCGCTCGGAGAGCGGTCTTCCCGGCCGTTTCAGATTGACTTTGTCAAAGCAGGCAATGTGATACAGCGCCCGCACCGCAAGCAGACGGAACATATGAAGCCTGCGGATCAGCGGCGTGCGCGGCATGCCGTCCAGCGGAAAGATGTCAATCCAGACCTCTTCCTCTCTGGCAACCTCACTGCCGGTCCGGCGCATTTTATAGCGTGTGTCAACGATGCGCGCAAAATAATAGTGATGGCCGGATCCGTCCCGGAACGTCCGGAGTTTCAGATGCTCCGGCAGATTTCTGCCGACATTGCGCAGGAAATATTCATAATAGCGCCGCGGGATCCCGATGTCGATATCATCATCCCAGGGAATGAAACCCTGATGACGCACGGCGCCAAGCAGCGTCCCGCCAAGCATAAAATACGGGATTCCCTGCGCCTCCAGATACGGTTTGATTTCTTTCATGATGTCCCAGATGATGGACTGCACCGGGGACAGCTTGTGATCATTCGTTTTATTCATCGTTCGCTTTCTCTGTGAATTCATCGCGATCCTCGATCTCACCCACGATATCAAAGTGTTCCGCTTCCTCCCGCAGTCTGCAGTCGCCGTACATCAGACTGAGGTTCGGGTTGTAATAGGGATCGCCGGCTTCGAGCACGTCTTTCCACTTATCCCGGAAATACTTGATCTCTTTCTTGAAGCGTTCATGCTTCTCAGGTGTCTCCTCATAGCCGCGGCTCTTGGATTCATAGTGGAAGAGCTCCGCTGCCGGATTCTGCACGATCAGTGCGCCGGTTTCCCGCACCTTCAGACAGAGATCAATGTCATTCAGTGCCACAGTCAGATTTTCATCCAGTCCGCCGATCTCTTCGAAGATGCTGCGCTTGATCATCAGGCATGCGCCCGTCACGGCGCTGACGTCATAGATTGCCCGGAGTCTGCCCATATAGCCGGCGTCCTCACGGAGTTTTCCGGTCAGAACATGGCCTGCAAATCCGCCGACGCCGACGACAACGCCGCAGTGCTGGACCGTCTCGTCCGGATACAGCAGCTTCGCGCCGGCTGCACCGACGTCCTCCCGCTGACAGTAGCCGAGCATCTGCTCGATCCAGTCCGGGGTGATGACTTCGGTATCGTTGTTCAGCAGCAGCAGATAGTCACCTGTCGCATACTGGGCGCCGAAATTGTTGATCTTTGCGTAGTTGAATTTATCCTTGTAATACAGGACGCGAATCACCGGCTCCGTTCCTTCCGTTTCCTGTCCGCCGGACAGTTCTTCTTCAGCGCTTTTCCCGCCGGACTGCGTTTCTGCGTTTTTCCCGCCCGTCAGTTCCTCATAATACCGGAATGTTTCTTCCTCTGTGCTGTTGTTCTCAATTACGAGAATCTCTAGATTCCGGAAGGTGGATTTCTCCAGAATCGAGTCAATGCAGGTCTTCAGCACGTCGCGGTTGTCCTTGTTCGGAATCAGGATTGACACCTTCGGATTGTCATGCACCCGCAGCTTTGCCTGGTACATGATGAAAATATCCGTATAATGCAGCTCTGCGTCGAGACCACAGCGGCGGTAATGTCCCTCCAGCGCTTTCCGCGCAGATGCAATGGCGTAGGTCTTGCTCTCCGGATTGCGCGCCGTTGAAGATTCCGACTCACGCCAGTGGTACAGGATTTTCGGCACATGTCCGATCCGCTTTGTCTGCTCCGTGCATCGCAGGAACAGATCCCAGTCCTGCGCGCCGTCACAGTCACTGCGGAAACCGCCGATTTCATGCATAACAGATGTCCGGATGCAGAACAGATGACAGATGTAGTTAATACTGCGCAGCAGGTCGATGTTAAAATCCGGTTTAAACCGCGGCGAACGGAAATGTTCCCCCGCCTCGTCTGTCAGATCCTCGTCGGTGTATACAATATCGAGTGAAGGATCTGCATTCAACAGTTTTACGATTTCGTAAAGGGCGTCCTTCTCAATTACATCATCGTGATCTGAGAGCATATTATAATCGCCGGAAGCCATTTCCAGTGCAGCGTTTGTATTGCCGGCAATGCCGGCGTTTTCCTTAAGACGCTGGTAGCGGATTCTGCTGTCTTTGGAGAAATCCGGCTGGTACCGCGCCTTCAGATGCATTTCCACCGCGCCCTCCGTGCTGCCGTCTGCCAGGCACAGTTCCCAGTTTTCATAGGACTGTCCCTCGATGGAATCCAGAAGCACATCAAGGTATTTCAGATTTGTATTAAAGAGCGGAATTGCAATGCTGATCTTCGGCCGGTTTACAAATGCAGCTGCTGCCTCGCGCTGTGCTGTCAGCTGCTCCTCCGTCACGCGCTGCTTCTTGAACCAGGCGTCGTACTGCACCTGTTCTGACGGTGCCTGCTGATCACGGCGCAGTGCTTTCAGGCCGCCATTATTGAAAACATAGCGAAATCCTTTTGCCCATGTGGACGGTTTGAACCAGTCTGCGAACGGAAGTGTGCGCACGGCCGCACTCTGCTCCTTCAGAAGATTGATCTGGAAAAGCTGCTGTTCGTTCGCATCTGCGAAAATCACGTACATTTTCCTGCCGGTGACTTCGCCGCGCTGCACGTACAGATTGAATCCGGTATCCTGCCGTTCTTTTATCGAAAAAAGCCTGTCGATATCGATGCGGCGGCTGCGCCGGACGATGGCAGGGATCTCCCGCTGATTTCCGTCCAGCACGCGGATCTCACAGGTTCCGGCGGCGCTGTAGGCCCAGCCGGTAACGCTGATCTCGGTGCTGCTCTTCTCCCAGCGGTCAATATGTGCGGAAATTGTGTGTGTTCTGCTCAAACCAGGTACCTCTGAATTTCTCATATACTTGACAGAATATCCGATGATTCTTACCAGCGAAAAGGATTATTGTTAATCTGTTTCCTCTGATGTATTATGTCTTCTGCTTGATCCGAGCCGGTAAAACGGATTGCTTTCTAACGACAGATTTCGATTATAAAATGGATCTCCGGCACAAATCTCATCCCGCCATTTCTCAATGAACCAGATGATTTCCGAATAAAACCGGTCTACCTTTTCCTGTGTATCCTCCAGGCCGCGGGAGCGCGATTCCTTGTGATACAGTTCCACATCGCCGCAGTAGATGACCCGCTTTCCGTGTGTCCGAACCTTCAGACAGAAATCCACGTCGTTAAATGCAACTGCCAGCGATTCTTCCATGCCGCCGACTGCCTCATAAAGAGACTTCTTCACCAGAAGGCATGCAGCCGTCACGGCACTGTAATCCACTGTGCTGAGGGCGCGGTACCCGTATCCCGGATCCGTTTCTTCCAGATCGGTAAACAAATGTCCTGCGATTCCGCCGATGCCAAGACCGATCCCGCCGTGCTGCAGTCTGCGGTCCGGGTAGAGCAGACGCGCGCCTGCAATTCCGGCATCTTTCTGCTGTAGTGTTCCCACCAGCTGGCGCAGAGCATCCGGACTGATCAGTTCTGTATCGTTATTCAGCAGCAGCAGGAATTCTCCCTTCGCGCAGCGGACCCCGAAATTATTGATCTTCGAATAATTGAATGCACCTTCATAGGTGACGATTGTTACGTTCGGATGGTACAGGCCGCTATGGCCATCTCCGCTGCTCTGGTTCTGTTGTTTGTTCCGCTGCTCCAGCTCCCGGTAACAGGCAAATGTCTCAGGTTCCGTACTGTTATTCTCTACGATAATCCACTCAAAATTTCTGTATGTGGACAGATTCTCAAACGAGTCAATACAGGCCCGCAGTTCCTCCACGTGATCCTTGTTCGGAACGATGATCGATACCAGCGGTTCTTCCTGCAGCTGATAGTTTGTGCGGAAAACCGGAAATGCCGGATCCTCCGTAACCTCTGCCGAAATACCGCAGCGCTGATTATGCTGCTTCAGGGCTTCCAGTTCCAGCTTTCTGATCAATGCTTCCTGCCGCAGTTCCGCGGAAGTTTTTCCATGAACAGTTATCTTCCGGAAAAGAACCTCCGAAATGTGACAGATACCGTTTCCTGCGTCTGTCCCCTGCAATTCTGCCGCATGCAGCGTCAGATCATAGAAAAATCCGTCACCGGTCTGCAGCTTATTCAGCGGAAAATCCTTTGCCGCACGGCTTCTGATACAAAAACAGGGGCCGATGTAGTTGTAAGAGCGCAGGTAATCGATGCTGAAATCCGGTTTGAAAACAGGATCAAAAGCGGTCTGTCTGTCTCCTGTTATGCAGTCTTCATCTGCATAGAGCAGATAGGGGGCTGATTGCATAATCGCTGCCGCGAAATACTGCAGCGCGTCCGGCGTCAGACGATACCCTGCCGGCAGAAACAGCAGATAATCACATTCCCGCGCCGCCTGTGCAGTCAGTTTACGAAGCACTGTGCCAGAATATACGATATAGTTTCTGTATGTCTGCTGCTGAACCGATGCCTGCGACGCCGCATAAAGACGGCTGTCAAACCGGCTGCGCAGCAGGATGATGCCGAACCGGAGCTGTCGGCCGGATTTGCCGGGTTCCCTTATGATTACATCCGGTCCCGTATTTCGGTGCAGTCCCAGGTTTTGGCTCGGTTCCCGGTTTTGGCCGGTTTCCGGATTTTTTCCCGGATCCCGCTTTGCAAGCCGTTCCCGGATCCAGCTGTCATAGTTCTCATCAAACGGCCGGTTCGGCCGGGTCTGCAGCATATATTGATAGCCCCTGTACCCGTGTCCGAGCAGATAGGTGCCGTGTTTTTTGATTTTCTGCAGCGTCGTCAGCTGCTCTGGCTGTGCAGGAAGTACTCCTGCCGGGATCTGGCTTTTATCCGTCAGATCTGCTTCAGCCTCTGAAATGTATTTATGGAGCGGAACGACATCTCCCTCGATCCATTTCTGGAACTGATTTTCCATGTCGAGATAAACATCCAGATTGCCGGAAAGGCTGCATTTCTCATAAATACCCGCCTGCAGAAGTATATCTGCGGCAGGATTGCCGTCCAGATAATAATGGACAATCCGCCAGATGAGGAATTCCACCGGGACAGGAGTATCTGTTGTCCATTCGCAGTCGATCATCTGATATCGGATTTCATGTTCTGTATTACGCTGATCCGGCCGCGTGCTGTCCGGTTCCGGATCCTTGCAGTTTTCTCCCGCCTGAATTACATTTTCCAGAATGCAGTCAATATTGGACAGCGGCAGTGTCTTCCTCCAGGAAGCCTCATGCGCCCGGTTGCCGAACAATTCCGCAAAGGCAGGCGTAAAATGAAATGGAACGCATTTTTCTTCCGGAATGATTTTTCTGATATATTCACAGACTGCATGAATCGCCGCATCTGCGCCTTTTGTCTGAAGAATTTCGTCAATTTTCTGTCCGCAGTTTTCACCCGGCAGGTATTCGAATTCGATGTAATCTACCTTCTCGCCCCGCGCCTTTACGAAACAGCGGTTGATCCCGATGCCTGTCCCGCGGTACTGTTCACGAAGTCTCTCAGACACTTCACTAATCCGCCGGATGTGTGCTGCCGCCTCCTGTGAAGCGGGGTATTTGCGTACGATCCGGTTCCTGTCTGTGAGCGTTTCCTTCCGTTCCCGGGATTTGTCAGTCTCTGTCCGTTTCCGGCCGCTGCCGGTGTCTGTCAGTCTCTGTTCTTTAGCGGTTTCTGCTTGGTATTGTACGTCTTCTGCCGTTTCAAGTCCCGCCTGATGATCTGCGCGCGAATGAACCGGAGCAGATTCTCTGCGTTCGAGAATCTGTGTGTAGACAGCACTTGCAGGCCGCCTTTCATTTGAAAATTTGGTATAAATATTTCGCGGCACGTCTGGTTCCGGCTGCTTTCCTGACAGGACAATCAGAATACTGTCCGGTTCCGTACCTGTCTCAGATTCTGAATCTGCCTGCTGGGAAGGAATTGCTTTCATTTCCATCGGAAACCGATAGTCCGGCTGCAGACTGAATATCTGTACGTCTGCAAATGCAGAAAGATCCACGGACTGCAGTGACGCTGCGCTGCCTGCCAGCAAAATTTTTCCTTCAGCTGCCAGGAGATGATCCTTCAGACTTTCCACAAAAAAGGGCTTGTCAGGTTCTGCTGATTCTGCTGCATTTTCCAGAAAACACCGGCACAGATCTGCAGACTGTTCCGGCGTTCCGATGACGGTGATCAGATCATATGGGGCGTTTGCCCATAGCATCTGATCTTTTTCTGATACATTCCGACTATGCGCATTTGCCGGTGTTTTTGCATACGTCTTTGTTCCGTGCTGCCCTGTCGCATGCGGCTCTGCCCAGTTCAGCAGGCCGACATTTGCGTGTTCTGCACAGACCTGCTTCTGAATCTCCGCTTCCTGTTCGTTAAGACAGACTGCCGTAACATGCGCACATTTTTCTGCAAAATACGAGGTAATCGCAGCACTGTCCGCACCGATCTCCAGAACGCGTTCCGTCCCGGTCAGCTCCAGCGTGCGTACGAGATTGACACGAACCGGTGAAAATATATTTAGTTCCGGGTACTCCGGCAAGTCTGTCAATCTGATCATCGCATATCTCCACAATGCAGGACGCTCCGGTTTTCACTGCATTACATGCCTGCCACTGGTTTCCATGTATGTCTCTGCTTCCATGTATGCCTCTGCTTCCATGTATGCCTCTGCTTCCATGTATGTCACTGTCATTCATTTTCCTGCAGACGGCTTTCAGCACTTCTCAACAGTCGTGACTGAATTCATATCATAAAATCCCACCGTGTTCTTGTCTGAAATCACTGTGATGTTCAGCAGATCGTAGCAGCGGTGGTACGCGTGCAGCTCACCGTTAATAAACCCGGTGCATGACAGGGACAGCAGATACTCGCCGCCCTGCAGATTCATGTCCTGCTCAAAGCTTGCCACGTAGGTCTCGCCCGCCCTCGCAAGCGGCACGACAACCTTCTCAAACATGGTGTTGGTGCCTGTGACATCAACGCCCTTGATGGTCTTAAATGTAAAGGTAAAGATCGGATCCTTTACATCTTCATTGAAGTGAATCTTTGATTTAATAGTAAAGCGCGTTCCTTTGATGATGGAACTGCTGAAACGGCCGCCGTCATCCAGTACGGCATAGTCGATAATCTCCGCCTGGCGGTCGCCGTATTCCTCCACATCCGGGTTTTTCCGGTAGTGACTTTTCCAGAGATGCCTGCCAGCGGTTCCGTCAGTGTTTCCGCCTGCCGGTGTGTTTGTTCCGGTTCCTGCAGTACTTCCGCCTGCCGGTGTGTTTGTTCCGGTTCCTGCAGATCCGCCTGTAATTTGACTCCCTGCTGTTCCGGCAGAAATACCTTTATCAGCAGTCGTTCCCGATCCATTTGCATTTCCGTCCCCGGCAGAAATGCCTGCACCGGATTCAGTTCCCGTATCCGCGCGGTCAATCGGAAATCCGTCCGCATCTTTCTCCTGCATCCGGTCAAACGCATCGATCTCCTCGCCGGCACCGGTCAGAATCTTCTTGTAAAGATTTACCATATCCTTCGGTGTGCCTTCTGCAAGCATTTCACCTTTATTCAGCAGAATGACACGGTCGCAGTATTTTGTAATACTGCTGAGATCATGACTGACAAACAGAATCGTTTTGCCCTCTGCCTTGAAATCGTCGAATTTCTTATAGCATTTATTCTGGAAAAACACATCACCGACCGAAAGTGCCTCATCCACGACGAGAATCTCCGGGTCGATGTTAATCGCCAGCGCAAATGCAAGCCGGACAAACATACCGCTCGAGTACATTTTCACCGGCTGATGCACAAACTCGCCGATGTCCGCGAAGCTCAGAATACTGTCCAGCTTCGCGTCAACCTCTTCCCGCGTGTAGCCCATCATCGT
>JAFUCM010000217.1 GCA_017459675.1 Eubacterium sp. | reverse complement strand
TCACGTACGTACTTCCGGGCGGCATCAAAAAATGAACTGCCGCTTCCTTCCTGCTTCAGCGTGTTTTGACTGTGCTTCATCAGGTATTCCTGATACTCATCCGTATCGGTATCAACATAGCAGACCCGCTCTGTGTCACGCTGCAGCACCTGTGCCAGGCTGCCGAAATCGATCTCATTTTGCGGTGCACGCACATTGACCGTCTGCCTGATCCGCAGATCCACATTGCTGATGCCGACAACAATATGGTGATCATCGTGCGCTTCACTTCTGACCGCTTTTAAATTATAATAGGCCAGCCCGCCCGGCTTTACGCAGCGGTATGTAATGGAAAACGGCTGTGACTCAGGCATCTGTGACAGAAGCGCTTTCTTCTGCAGTGCCAGGAGAACCCGCTGCCTGTCTTCTTCAAACACGCTCTGTCCGATATAACGCTCGAGATCCACAAAGAAGTCTTCCCCGCTGTCCTCGATCTGAAGATCCTCCTCTTTCCCCTGGGGGCTGAACTGCAGATAACGGTTGGTCGCAAGATCCACGTAACAGATCTGCTCATAGCCGCCGGAAAGCGCATGCCGCCCTCTTCCTTTCAGGCCTTCCCGCCGGTCTGCCGCCGGTTTTCTGTCCGCGCCTTCTGACGTAAGCGGCTGAATCCCCAGCAGTTTTTTGCGCTCAATTACAAACTGTTCGTAGTCCGCTGCCGGAACCGGCTTTGAAAAATAATATCCCTGTACGAAATCGCATCCCATCGCCTTCAGAGCATTCAGCTGCTCCGCCGTCTCGACACCTTCTGCAATGACCGGGACTGACAGGTAATCCGCGATATCGATAATCACCTCCAGCATCCGCGTATCCTTCCGGTTATTGAATGCATTGCGGATGAACTGCATATCCAGTTTCAGGGCATCGATCGGCAGTGTGGAAATCATATTCAGGGAAGAATAACCGGTACCGAAGTCATCCATTTCAATCCGGAATCCCATGCCGCGCATTTTATTGACCGTATCAATAATCTGACCTGTGTCCTGTGTATATGCTGATTCTGTAATCTCCAGAAGAATCTCATGTGCCGAGATCTGATTTTCCGCAAGAATTTCCTGCAGCGTATTGATCAGGTCCGGATCATACATGTCCACCCGTGATACATTGACAGATACCGGTACCGTAAAATCAAATTTCTCTTCCCACTGGCGGATCTGCGCCGCAGCCGAGCGCCACACATAGGTGTCAAGCGTCTGGATCAGTCCATTTTCCTCAAACAGCGGAATAAAGACACCCG
Organism: Eubacterium sp.; assembly: GCA_017459675.1. Lineage (GTDB taxonomy): Bacteria > Bacillota > Clostridia > Lachnospirales > Lachnospiraceae > CADBRN01. Next base: position 1,436 of record JAFUCM010000217.1, on the reverse strand, counting down.
GAGAGATCATTCCCATCTTCGGATGATTCCAGCGAACCAGCGCCTCAGCACTGGCGAGAACGGGAATCTCTGTGCGGACATCGAATTTCGGCTGATAATACACCTCAAACTGCCCGTCGCGGATCGCCGCCGGGAATGCCTCGATCAGCTGCTCTGCATATAATTCTTTCTCATGAAGCATGCTGTCATACATGCCGATTGTCCGTGTAAAGCTACCCTGAACCGTATCCGCTGCCATCTTGGCGCGGTCAAACCGCCGTTCCACATCCAGCGACTTGTCGACATTTTCATATACACCCATACGAAGCCGTACACGATTGTTCTGATTGATCAGATTATCTTCCTCGGCCAGTTCCGCATATGCATAATCCAGAATTCTGTCGTAGTTCAGGCCGTGCGGGCAGTATACCATAAAAGTATCCGCCTCTCTGCGGCATACAATTCCGCCGCTCTCCTGAACAATTTCCCTGACGTGTTCTCCGATGTTCCGAAGTACATCATCTCCGTATGCTGTGCCGAACCGCTCATTGATAATGTGAAAATGATTGACGTCGATTACAATTGCATCCATTGCCACATTTTTATGGTGCTGATCAAACTGCTCCGCATAGCGGTAAAAATACTCCCGGTTATAAAGCCCCGTAAGCGGGTCGCGCTCCGTGGAACTGATGATTTCCCGGTCTTCTGAAAGTTCAATGGTTCTCCGGATCCGCGCGCGGATTACATCCGCCTGCGGGTACGGCTTCGGAATAAAATCGATCGCGCCCAGATTGAGGCTTTCCACCTCTGCATCCTGATCGGAAGTGAGTACAATCACCGGGATTTTCCGGAGTGCGGAATCATCGCGGATCGTCTTAAGAACCTCTGCCCCGCTCATGACCGGCATGCGGAGATCCAGCAGCACCAGCGCAAGGGTATCCTGCGTTTCCCGCATCAGATCAATGGTCTCCTGCCCGTCTGCAGCATAGACCAGTTCATAATCATCTCCGAGAAGCATCCCCAGCAGTTCACGGTTAATCTGTTCGTCATCGGCTATTAATATCAGTCGCTTTCCATTTGCAGAGTGAAATTTTTCATGACTCTTCAGCATCGTTTTCCTCCTGCCTTCACCGCACAGGTGCGCCCTTCGTCTTCAATTCCTTCTTTCGCAGATACATCAGTGCATCCGCACGTTCAAATACCTGATGGATTTTCTGATCTGCCGCTTCCCGGTAATCGGACATACCGGCAGAGATGACTACCTCTCCGTTTCTGACATTGTTGTCCACCCGGGCATTCAGCTCAGCGATAATCCGCTCGCGGTTCTCATAATCCCGGCCGGTCAGCAGCACGACGAACTCATCGCCGCCCACACGGAATACCGGACTGTGCTGATACAGTTCACAGATCATGCTGCGTGCTTTCTGGCTATAGGCATCGCCCGCCTTATGTCCGAG
>JAFUCM010000216.1 GCA_017459675.1 Eubacterium sp. | reverse complement strand
TCCTGCAAAAGGGAACAACTCAGATGGAGGATCCTCCATCTGAGTTGAGCTTCCGGCGGATCGCAGAGCTGCGCAGAGGAAGACGCACAAGTGCGTCGCGCAGCTCGCGCGCGATCAGAGATCGCGATTGAATAAATGACAGAAAGAGAGAACAACATGAATATTAAGACACGATTCGCGCCAAGTCCGACAGGACGCATGCATGTCGGCAATCTGCGCACAGCACTTTATTCCTATCTGATTGCAAAACACGAGGGCGGCAGCTTTATGCTCCGCATCGAGGATACCGATCAGGAGCGTTTTATGGAAGAGGCTCTGGATATCATTGACCGGACCATGGAACTGACCGGCCTGATTCCGGATGAAGGCCCGCGCAAAGACGGCGGTGTCGGCCCGTATGTGCAGAGCGAGCGCTGTGCGGCGGGAATCTATCTGAAATATGCGAAACAGCTGATTGACCAGGGAGATGCATATTATTGCTTCTGTACAAAGGACCGTCTGGATTCGCTGAAGCGAATCGTGGCAGGTAAGGAGATTTCCGCATATGATAAGCACTGTCTGCACCTTTCCAAAGCAGAGGTGGAGGCCAATCTGGCGGCGGGAAAACCATATGTCATCCGGTTCAATATGCCGCTTACCGGAGAAACATCCTTCCAGGATGAAATCTACGGAACCATTACGGCGCCGAATGAGGAACTGGATGATCTGATTCTGATCAAATCCGATGGCTTCCCCACTTATAATTTTGCAAATGTGGTGGATGACCATCTCATGGGCATCACGCATGTCGTACGCGGCAATGAGTATCTGTCATCCACACCGAAATACAACCGGATTTATGAGGCATTCGGATGGGAGATTCCCACCTATGTGCATTGCCCGCTGATTACGAATGAGAGCGGCGAGAAGCTCTCCAAGCGGTCCGGGCACTCCTCATTTGAAGATCTGCTGGAGCAGGGATTCCTCAAGGATGCCATTGTGAATTTTGTGGCGCTTCTGGGATGGAGCCCGGCCGGCGAGCAGGAGATTTTCAGTCTGCAGGAGCTGATTGAGGCGTTTGATTACAGAAGAATCAACAAGTCTCCGGCGGTATTCGATATGACAAAGCTTCGCTGGATGAACGGCGAATATATCAAGAAAATGGATCCGGAGGATTTCTATCAGGCGGCGCTGCCGTATCTGGATGCCGCCCTGCCGGCACAGTGTGACCGCAGGAAGGTCGCGGAGATGGTGCAGACGAGGATCCAGACATTCCCGGATATTGCGGAGCAGATTGATTTCTTCGCAGAACTGCCGGACTATGATCCGGCCATGTATACACATAAGAAATCCAAGAGCACGGCAGAATCGTCTCTGCAGGTGCTGACAGAGACCCTTCCGCTGCTGGAGGCTTCAGAGGCATTTGACAACGATACACTGTTTTCAGTTCTGAAAGCCTATGCGGATGAAAAAGGCCTGAAGGTCAATACCGTTATGTGGCCGCTGCGGACAGCTGTCTCCGGCAAGGCCGCAACACCGGCCGGTGCGACCGGGATTATGGAAGTGCTCGGAAACGATGAGACAGTCCGCCGGATCCGTGACGGAATTGCACGTCTTGATGCAGCTGAATAAGGAACAGAACCGGGCGGCAGACCACAGGGACGGGCCCATGCTGGTACTGGCAGGGCCGGGCACCGGCAAGACGGCGGTCATTACAGAGCGCTGCTGCAGACTGGTCCGGCGCGCGGGTGTATCGCCGGATCAGATTCTGGTGGTAACATTTACCCGTGCAGCAGCTGCACAGATGCGCGGACGGATTCGAAACGAGCTGGGTGCAGATGCCGCAGGAATGTCGATCGGGACATTTCACGGCATCTTTTACGGAATTCTGCGGGCCGAGTGCCGTCTTTCCTCAGACAGTATTCTGGGCGGCCCGGAGAGAAGAAGACTGCTGGAAGAGCTTGTCAGCCACATTGCACGGCAGGCGGAGCAGGAAGCGGATCTGCCGGAACTGACCGGACGGGAGATCAGTTATCTGAAGGGCAGCGGGATGCAGCTGTCGCATTTTTATTCGACGGTACTGCCGGCAGATGTGTTCCGGGAAATTTTCCGCGCGTATGAACGGTGGCTGGCCGATAACGGAAAAATCGATTTTGATGACATCATTCTCCGCTGCAGGACACTGCTTCTGAAGAAACCGGAAGTGCTGAACAGGTGGCAGCGGAAATTCCGCTATATTCTGGTTGACGAATTTCAGGATATTGCGCCGATGCAGTATGAGATCATCCGCATGCTCGCGGAGCCGGAGCAGAATCTTTTTATCGTCGGGGATGATGATCAGTCGATTTACCGGTTTCGCGGAGCGAGTCCGGAGCTGATGCTGGGCTTTCCAAAACAGTATCCGGATGCCCGGACGGTGTCATTGAATACAAATTACAGATGCAGCGGCTCGATTCTGACACTTTCCAGGCAGGTGATCGGGCGCAACCGGCGCCGGTATGACAAGCAGCTGCATGCGGTCAGGGATGAAGGAGTGCCTGTTTCCCTGCAGATGTTTGCAGATCCGCGGGAAGAATCAGAATGGATGGTCCGCGAGATCCGGCAGCAGATCGGCAGCGGAATCCGGCCGGAGGAGATCGCCGTGCTGTTCCGCACCAATGCCGGATGCCGCACATTGGTGGAGCAGCTGATTACAGAGCAGGTCCCGTTCCATACGGCGGACCATGTTCCGTGCATTTTTGATCACTGGATTGCAAAACAGCTGCTTGCATATATGGAACTGGGGGCCGGCAGCAGAAAGCGCAGTGATTTTCTGATGATCTGCAACCGGCCGAACCGGTATTTTTCGCGCAGTGCATTTGCAAAAGAGAACGTCAGTTTTCCGGAACTGTATGCATTTTACAGGGACCGCGACTGGATGTGTGAGCGGATCCGCAAGCTGGAAGCGGATCTGGAGATGATCGGCAGAATGCCGCCTTACGGGGCAATTCAGTATATTAATCTGGCGGTCGGCTATGGAAACTGGCTGAAGGAGTATGCCGCAGAGCATCAGCTCGCGCCGGAGGATCTGACAGACGTTCTGGAAGAACTCCGGGAGAGCGCGAAGGCATGTCCGACGCTGGAGGCGTGGAAAGCGCGGATGGAAGCCGTGCGGCAGCAGCTGAACCGGCGACGGGATGACAGCGGCGTGACGGTTGCGACGCTGCACGCGTCAAAAGGGTGCGAGTACCGGATGGTTCTGATCGCCGATATCAATGAGGGAATTATTCCCTGGCACAAGGCTGTTCTCGAGGCCGATCTCGAGGAGGAGCGGCGCATGCTGTATGTGGGGATGACCCGCGCAAAGGACCGCCTGTACCTGTGCCAGGTGCGGAAGCGGTTTGCAAAATCGCTGGAACCCTCCCGGTTTCTGCGAGGACTGATCGGAAAGAAATAACAGCGTCCCGGAGCGATGGTTTTGTGTCCGGGTGCGTCTTTGAAGACAGGTGAAACGATGAGCAGAATAACAGAAAAACAATACGATGCGGATACACAGATTGACCACAGGGAATTTCTGGATATGATTCCGCATTATCTCGCGGATGATCTGCGCGAAAAGGATCTGCTGCTTTTTCTGGATCACATTAAGACATGTCACAGCTGCTATGAAGAACTGGAAACGGCGTTTATGGTGGACAGAACCGTCCGCTATCTGAATGATGAGCTGGACGACGATGCAGAGGGATCTTACAATCTTCCTGAAATGATGCAGAATGACATCAGAAATAAGACGCGGGAAGTTTATGCGCGGCAGAATGCGGGCCGTATTTTTAAAGTAATTCTTCTGATCACGCTGCTTTTTGCGGCCGTGATGCTTCTGGATTTTTTCGGCGTCTGGAATGTTACGGGATTATTCTGAGGAAGAGATCATGACAAAACAGGAAAAACTGCTTCTGATTGACGGACACAGTATTTTGAACCGGGCTTTTTACGGCGTTCCGATGCTGACCAATGCAGAGGGACTGCACACGAATGCAGTGTACGGCTTTCTGAATATTCTCTTCAAGGTGATGGATGAGGAACAGCCGGAATATCTGATGGTCGCATTTGATGTGCATGCGCCGACCTTCCGGCATGAGAAATATGAGGCTTATAAAGGAACCAGAAAGGCGATGCCGGAGGAACTGCGTGAGCAGGTGCCGGTCATTCGTGAAGTGCTGGAATCCATGGGAATTCCGATTGTGACAATGGAAGGATATGAGGCGGATGACCTTCTCGGAACGCTTTCCAGAAAGGGTGAGGCAGAAGGACTTGCAGTTACCATTCTTTCGGGAGACCGGGATCTTCTGCAGCTCGCGACAGATACCATCAAGATCCGGATTCCGCGGACCAGCCGCGGGCGCACGGAGGTTTCTGATTATTATGCGGCAGATGTGACGGCAGAATATGAAGTCACGCCGGAGGAATTTATCGATCTGAAAGCACTGATGGGAGATACCTCGGACAATATTCCGGGTCTTCCCGGTGTCGGCATCAAGACAGCGACGAAGCTGATCGTACAGTATCATTCGATCGAGGAGGCACAGGCGCATCTTGATGAGATCAAACCGAAGAAGGCGATGGAAGCTTTCCGCGATCATTTTGATCTGGCCGTTCTTTCGAAAGACCTTGCGAGAATCCGTCTGGATGCGCCGGTTTCTTTTGAAAAGGAGCAGGCTGCCGTCGGTGAATTGTATACGGAACAGGCGTATGACTGGTTCAGACGGCTGGAATTCCGCAATCTTCTCAGCCGTTTTGATGAACAGAACCGGAATGTCGACCGGCTTCCCGAAGTACAGATCATGAAGGATCTGGGATGGATCGACGAGGTTCTGCGCAATGCGGAAAAACTTCCGCAGTTCGGCATTTCCGCACAGTTTTCAGGGAAGAAGCCCTGTGGAATCGGACTGGCAATTCCCGGAACGCCGGCGGAACTCTACTATATTCCGCTGGATGGATTTGTGTCCGGCATGTATCTGGCGGCAGAACTTAAGAGGCTGCTTACCGGAAATGCCAAAATTGCGGTCTATGATATCAAAGAGCTGCTCCGGTGTATTGAAATTCCGGAGAGCGGACAGATATTTGACATTAAGATCGGTGCTTATCTGCTGGATCCCCTGCGGGCAGCTTATCCGTATGACCAGCTTGCCGCGGAGTACGGCGGCCTGACGATCCCGTCTGCAGAAGAGCTGTTCGGCGGGAAGAAACTGCCGGAGCCGGGCGAAATGAAAGAGGAGCAGGCGGCGAAGTATCTCGCATGGATGGCACTTGCAGCTGTCACGGCTGCCGGACCGATGCAGACGCGTCTGGAGGAAACCGGAATGTACAGTCTGTTCCGGGATATTGAGATGCCGCTTGTCTGGACGCTGGCTGATATGGAACGCGCAGGCATCAGAGTGCGGCGCGAAGCACTGGATGAACTCTCCGGAACACTCGGCGCGCAGATTTCCGTGATCGAGGAGCGGATTTACGCGGCAGCGGGCGAACAGTTCAATATCAATTCGCCGAAACAGCTGGGCGTGATTCTGTTTGAGAAACTGCAGCTGCCCGGCGGCAAGAAAACGAAGACAGGCTATTCCACAGCCGCTGACGTGCTGGAGAAGCTGGCGCCGGATGTGCCGATGGTCGCCGATATTCTGGAATACCGTCAGCTGACCAAGCTGAAATCAACCTACGCAGATGCGCTCGGCGGCTATGTACAGGAAGACGGACGAATTCACTCGGATTTCAATCAGACCATTACCGCGACAGGACGGATCAGCAGCAGCGAACCGAATCTGCAGAACATTCCGATCCGCATGGAAGCGGGCAGGCAGATCCGGAAAGTATTTGTCCCGGAGGACGGGTGCGTATTTGTGGATGCAGATTACTCCCAGATCGAACTCCGGGTGCTTGCCGCGATGTCAGGAGACAGGAATCTGATCGAGGCGTACCGGGAGGCAAAAGACATTCACCGCACAACCGCATCACAGGTATTCCACGTGCCTTTTGCGGAAGTGACGGATCTGCAGCGCCGCAATGCAAAAGCGGTTAATTTCGGAATTGTCTACGGGATCAGTTCATTCGGCCTGAGCCAGGGACTTTCCATTACCCGCAAAGAGGCGGCCGAATACATTGAAAAATACTTTGAAACCTATCCGGATATCAAGGCATTTCTGGACGGACTCGTCGAGAAGGCAAAGGACTGCGGCTATGCAGAGACGCTCTTCGGACGCCGCAGACCGATCCCGGAACTTTCAGCAGGCAATTTCATGCAGCGCTCATTCGGCGAGCGCGTCGCGATGAACTCGCCGATCCAGGGAACCGCCGCAGATATCATCAAGATCGCGATGAACCGCGTACACAGACGCCTGCGGGCCGAAGGATTCACATCCCGGCTGATTCTGCAGGTACACGATGAACTGCTGATCGAAGCGCCCGAAGAAGAGCTGCAGGCAGTCTCCGCACTTCTCGAAGAAGAGATGGTACACGCGGCAGATCTCGCGGTGGCGCTTGTGGCGGATGTCCATTCGGGACATTCCTGGTACGAGGCGAAGTAAATACACATCTCCCGGAAAAGAAGCGAAGAGGACATATGAAAATCATAGGAATCACCGGCGGCGTCGGCTGCGGGAAAAGTGAAGTACTCAATTTTATCGAAAAAAACTATGATGCCGCCGTTGTGCGTGCGGATGAGGTTGGACGTGACCTGATGCGTCCCGGTACGGACTGTACGCGGCAGATCATTGACCTGTTTGGTGCCCGTGCGGCCGATGCAGAGGGGAAACTTGACCGCGCCTGGATTGCGGATCAGATTTTTCACAATCCGGAACAGCGGGAGGCACTCAATGCGATTGTACATCCTGCGGTGCAGCGGGAGATCCTGCGCCTGATTGATCAGAACCGGGCGTGCGGATGGCAGTATTTCTTTCTGGAATCCGCCATCCTGATTGAAGCAGGCTATACAGAGATCTGCGACGAGATCTGGTATATTTATGCAGATGTGCAGACACGGACCGCACGGCTGCAGGCAGGAAGAGGCTATACACAGGAGAAAAGTCTCGCTGTGATGGAGAACCAGCTTTCTGATGAAGCATTCAGAGAGGCCTGTGACGCTGTCATTGACAACAGCGGTTTCTTTGAAGATACGATGGAACAGATTGACGAGCGCATGACAGAACTTGCCGCGCAGTGAGAAAGACAGGAAAACATGGAACTTTGCAGTATTGCAAGCGGAAGCAGCGGAAATTGTATATTTGCCGGCGGATCGGATACAGGCATTTTATTTGATGCGGGTATCAGCGGAAAGAAGATTGAAGCCGGTCTGAACGGGATCGGCAGAACCGGCAAAGAGATGGATGCCGTCTTTGTGACGCATGAGCATTCGGATCACATCAAGGGACTTGGCGTCCTTGCCAGACGATACGGAATCCCGATCTACGCGACAGAGGCAACCTGGCAGGCAGTCAGACGTGCGCCAGGCATCGGGGAGATTCCGGAGGACCTGTATCATCCGGTGTATCCGGACCGGCCCGTGAAGGTCGGTGAACTGGAGATTACCCCGTTTTCGATTTCACACGACGCGGCGGATCCGGTTGCCTACCGCATTGCCTGTGAAGAGCAGTCCGCCGCGATTGCGACGGATATGGGAATGTACACACCGGATATCATTGCCCGCCTGCAGCATCTGGATGTGCTGTTTCTGGAGGCAAATCATGATGTGCATATGCTGGAGGCCGGCCGCTATCCGTATTATCTGAAGCGAAGGATTCTGGGCAGCAGAGGACACCTGTCCAATGAGGATTCGGGACGTCTTCTCTCGGAGCTGCTGCACGATGACATTCAGGAAATCGTATTATCACATCTTTCCAAAGAAAATAATTACCCGGCGCTGGCGTTTGAGACCGTCAGTGCGGAGATCACAATGGGAGACAATCCGTACCGCGCGAAGGATTTCCGGATCAGCATCGCAAAGCGGGATGAACCGGGTGATCTGATCGCAATCTGAGAAGCGGAAGACTACGGGACTGCCCGGAGCGGTCCCCGGCTGACAGGAAATGCGAAAGCGGGACTTGAAGTGAAAGGAACAGAGCATGAAGAAAACAATCATTACGGTTACAGGACGCGATACAGTGGGAATTATCGCCAGAGTGTGCACCTATCTCGCAGAGCAGAAGGTCAATGTCGAAGATATTTCGCAGACCATCATCCAGGGATTTTTCCATATGATGATGATCGCAGACACATCCGGTTCACCGAAAGGTGCGGGAGAACTGGCAGAAGATCTGAATGCGATCGGAGAAGAGATCGGTGTTTCGATCCACTGCCAGCATGAAGATATTTTCAATATGATGCACCGTGTGTGAGAAAGGCCGGCTATGATTAACATCTTTGAAGTACATGAAACAAATGAGATGATCGAGCAGGAAAATCTGGATGTCAGAACCATTACCATGGGCATTAATCTGATGGACTGCATCGATGCGGATCTGGATAAACTGAACCGCAAAATTTATGACAAAATCACCATGCGCGCGCGGAATCTTCTGCAGGTGGGCAGGGATATCGAGCGCGAATACGGCATTCCGATCGTGAATAAGCGGATATCTGTGACGCCCATCGCACTGGTCGGCGGCGCCGCATGCAGACGTCCGGAGGATTTTGTTTCGATCGCAGAGACACTGGACCGGGCGGCGCATGAAGTCGGCGTGAATTTTCTGGGCGGTTTTTCGGCGCTGGTATCCAAGGGTATGACACCGGCGGACGAGCTGCTGATCCGCTCCATCCCGATGGCGCTGGCCCGCACAGAACGTGTGTGCAGTTCGGTTAACGTGGGATCGACAAAGACCGGCATCAATATGGATGCTGTCCGTCTCATGGGCGAAATGATCCGGAAGACTGCCGAGCTGACCAAAGAAGATAACTGCATGGGATGCGCCAAGCTGGTGGTGTTCTGCAATGCGCCGGATGATAATCCGTTCATGGCGGGTGCCTTCCACGGTGTGACAGAAGCGGATGCCATTATCAATGTCGGTGTCTCGGGCCCCGGCGTGGTGAAGCATGCCCTCTCCAAAGTCCGCGGCGAGAGCTTTGAAGTCCTCTGTGAGACCATTAAGAAGACGGCATTTAAGGTGACCCGTGTCGGACAGCTGGTGGCGCAGGAGGCATCCCGGCGCCTGAATATCCCGTTCGGCATTATTGATCTTTCTCTGGCACCGACGCCGGCAGTCGGCGATTCGGTCGCAGATATTCTGGAAGAAATCGGCCTGGAGGCAGCCGGCGCGCCCGGCACGACAGCCGCACTGGCACTGCTCAATGACCAGGTGAAAAAGGGCGGCGTCATGGCGTCCTCTTATGTCGGCGGACTTTCCGGTGCATTCATCCCGGTCAGTGAAGACCAGGGAATGATCAACGCGGTAAACAAAGGCGCGCTCACACTGGAGAAACTGGAGGCAATGACCTGCGTGTGCTCCGTGGGACTTGATATGATCGCGATTCCGGGTGAGACGAGTGCCGCGACGATCTCCGGCATTATCGCCGATGAGATGGCAATCGGTATGGTCAATCAGAAGACAACGGCGGTCAGACTGATCCCGGCAGTCGGCAAGAAAATGGGAGACGTGCTGGAATTCGGCGGCCTTCTCGGATCGGCGCCGGTTATGCCGGTGAATCCGTTCTCATGTGAGGCATTTATCGGAAGAACCGGCCGGATTCCCGCGCCGATTCACAGCTTCAAGAACTGACCGGCGGCACGATGGAAATCATGCAGGAAACAAAGAAAGCCATGAAGGTTGCCGCGGTTATTGCAGAATGGAATCCGTTTCACAACGGACATGCATATTTTCTGCAGGAAGTCCGCAGACGTTCCGGGGCGGATTATGTGATTGCCGTGATGAGCGGGGATTTTGTCCAGCGCGGAATTCCGGCAATTACGGATAAATATACGCGTACCGGGATGGGACTGGACGGCGGTGCAGATCTGGTGATCGAACTGCCTGCGGCCGCAGCGACAGGCAGCGCCGGTGAATTTGCTGCAGGTGCAGCTGCCGTACTGGAGGCCGCAGGCGTCGTCGATGAGCTGTGGTTTGGCAGTGAGAGCGGACAGACGGGGCAGTTTCTGCAGCTGGCGGAAGTGCTCGCGGAGGAATCGCCTGCATTTTTAAAATGTCTGCAGGCGGCACTCGGCGCCGGATTATCCTATCCGGCCGCATATGCCGCAGCGGCGGCGGAGGAAATGGACCGACTTCCGGATACCGGAACCGTATCTGATGGCGGCACGAAGGTCTTTGCAGACCGCAGGGAGATTGAAACGTTCCTGGCGCAGCCCAATAATACGCTGGGACTTTCCTACTGCATTGCGCTGCGAAAACGCGGCAGCCGGATCAGACCGCACACAATTCTGCGGGAGGGTGCCGGTTATCACGCACAGTCTTTTCAGGAACAGGAAATGTTTCCCTCGGCAGAAGGAATCCGGCAGATGCTGCGGGAGAAGCAGAATTACCGGAAGCAGTCTGAACACGGCGGACAGGAGGCCGGAAATGCCGGGGACACGGAGCAGTTCCTGCGGCAATACATGCCCGAAGGGGCGGCGGCAGCGCTGGCAGCGGCTGCAGAAGCAGGAAGTCTGCCGGAAGCAGATGATTTTTCAGAAATGCTGTTTTATCGTCTGCTGCAGGAGACACCGGAATCGATGCTGCGCTACCACGGGATGTCAGAATCCCTTGCAAACAGAATTCTGTCGCAGATGACAGCCTGCACGACCGTCACAGAACTGGCAGAGGCGGTCAAGGCGAAGCATTTAACACGTTCCGGAATCGACCGGATGCTTTTGCGGGTTCTGCTCGGGATCGACAGGGATGCCGTGCGGCAGGCCTGTGAGAGACCGCTGCTTCGGATTCTGGGATTCAGAAATTGTGAAAATCTGCTGCATGCGATGCATGAGAATGCTACCGTACCGTACGAGATGCGCGTTTCCGCGCTCCCGGCGGAGCAATATGCGGTGGATCTGTTTGCATCGCAGCTGTATGAATGGGTCCGTGTAAGAAAGAGCGGCGGCAGTTACCGCAGTGAGTTTCAGCGGATGGTTGTAAAATAAAAAACCCGGATATGGGGAGTTGGTTGTATGGAACAGGATTACAGAAAATCGGGAGCCGGCAGCGCCGGAGGCGGAACTCAGGTGCGGATGAAAACCAGCAGACGTGAGCTGCAGCATACCGCGTCACAGAGACCGGCCGGAAATGACGGCAGCGGCGCTTCGGGATCTGCGCGGCGGACAGCACAGCATGCCGGAAGCGGGAACACAGCGCGCCGGTCTGCCGCTTCGCAGGGAAGAAGCGGGAACACCCGCAGAGCATCTGCCGCATCTGCCGGAACGGCAGCAGGCAGAGCAGGCGCTTCGCGCACTTCCGGCGGAACAGCCCGCAGGCCCTCTGCATCCGCGGGAAGCGCGGGAGCATCAGCAGGAAATACCGGCCGGAGCAGGCAGCGGACCGCAGGCAGTCCGGCTGTGACGATGCGTACAGAGCGGACGCGCAGAACTGCCGGAGGTGGCAGCCGTCCCGCCGGCGGTTCCGGAGCCGGACGTACAGGGGCAGCCGGCAGGAATACCGGCACTATGCGTACGGCAAGAACCGCGCGTACAGCGGGTACAGTCCGCAGGAGCGGGACACGTACAGCGGGTACAGCACGGAACAGCAGTGCGCGCAGTGCGGCAGACCGTCAGACGGCACAGCAGCGCGCCCGCGCAATGCAGCAGCTCAGAGAAAAAGAGCGGCGAGAGCAGCAGCTGAAGAAGAAGGCACTCCTGGTGATTCTGATCTGTGCGGCGGTCATTGCCGTTGTTGCTGCAGTCGGCATTTCCAACAGCAGGAAGCGCCGCGCGGCAGCTGAACAGGCAGCTGCAGAGGCACAGGCGGCAGCAGAAGCAGAGGCACGCGCACAGGCTGAGGCCGAGGAAAAAGCAAAGCAGGAGGCGGAAGCGGCAGCAGCTGCGGAAGCAGCGAAGACGATCAGCATCGAAGAGGCGATCAAGATCGGTCCGGCCATGTCGGAAGCGGAAGTCACCGGCAGAATTACGGAAATGGAGCGGGACGGCTATCCCAAGTCGCTGATCACATTGTTCCGCACCAATGACGAGGCCAGAAAGTTCGTCATGGATTACGCGGACAACAAAGACAAACATCCGGTAATCGACATCAGTGAAGAAGTGCAGAAAGGAACGATTCCGCATTTTATCCAGTGGGATGAGCGCTGGGGATATGAGATGTACGGAGATGACATTATGGGCCTGAACGGATGCGGCCCGACCTGTCTGTCCATGGTATACTGCGGCCTTACCGGAAAAACCGATCTGAACCCCTATGCACTTGCTTCAAAAGCGGAGGAACAGGGCTATTACGTGGACGGCGTCGGAACCGCCTGGGAACTGATGACCACCTTCGCAGAAGGCATCGGACTGACTTCCGTGGAAGACATGTATTCCGCGGAGGGGCTGATCGAGGAACTGAAGGCGGGACATCCGACCATCTGTGCGGTCGGGTCAGGTGATTTTACCGTGACAGGACACTTTATCGTGCTCTACGGCGTCAACAGCGACGGCACTGTCAAACTGTATGACCCGAACAGCTGCAAGCTGTCAGACCAGTCCTGGGATATCTATGAGATTCTGGACCAGACCAGAGACATGTGGACATTTTCCTATGATCCGAATCAATCAGCCGGGACGTCCCGGAAGACAGATTCTGCGGAAGCGTCGGAAGGCAGTATTTCGGAAGACGGTGTTTCGGAAGACGGCATGTCAGATGACAGCATGACAGAAGACGGCAGCGGCACGGAGGAAGATTCCGGATACACAGATGACTATGACGATTCTGCAGATTCCGAATACGAATCATACGATGAAACGGATACGGAAAAAACGCCGGCAGGTGCAGCAGCGTCATACTAAGAAAAAGCAAAATACGCGTGAGATTATGCATAGAAAAAAAACAGGTTAGCTATTTTCTTTTTGGTAAAATATGTGTAAAATAACCAATAGTAGGCAACACAGTCTGTTAGATTAATGCAAAGGAGATCATAACAATGTCATATGGATTTGGTGGAATGATTGAAAAGCTGAAAAAGTCCCCGAAGAAGATTGTCTTCACAGAGGGTACAGATCCGCGTATTCTTGAAGCAACCTCCCGTCTGCTGGCAGGTAATTTCCTGAAACCGGTTCTGGTCGGCAATGAAGAAGCAATCTTGAAAGCGGCAGAAGAAGCCGGCTTTAATGTTAATGGTGCCGAGATCATCGATCCGCAGAACTACGACCGCTTCGACGAGATGGTAGCAGAGTTCTGTGAACTCAGAAAGAGCAAAGGCGTTACACCGGAGCAGGCAAAGGGAATCCTTTCCGCATCCAACTATTTCGGAACCATGCTGGTTAAGATGGGCGTTGCAGACGCACTGCTCGGCGGCGCAACCTACTCAACAGCAGATACCGTACGTCCGGCACTCCAGCTGATCAAGACAAAACCGGGCAACAAGATCGTATCTTCCTGCTTCATTATGGTACGTGAATCCGGTGTCGGCGAGAACGAAGTACTCGCAATGGCAGACTGTGCTATTAATATTCATCCGACAGAAGATGATCTTGTTGAGATCGCAGGCGAGACAGCAGCATGTGCAAAAGTATTCGGCGTAGATCCGAAGGTTGCATTCCTGTCCTACTCCACAGTCGGATCAGGCAAGGGCGAAGATGTTGACAAGATGCGCAACGCAACAGCAAAGGCAAAAGAAGCTTATCCGGATCTTCCGATCATCGGTGAGGTTCAGTTCGATGCAGCCGTTTCTCCGCGTGTCGCAAAGACAAAATTCCCGGATTCTGATGTGGCAGGATACTGCAACACATTCATCTTCCCGGACATCAACGCAGGAAACATCGGCTACAAAGTTGCACAGCGTCTCGGCGGCTTTGATGCATACGGCCCGATCCTTCTCGGCCTGAATGCACCGATCAACGACCTGTCCCGCGGCTGCAATGCACAGGAAGTTTATTCCATGGCAATCATCACCGCAGCACTCGTATAATTAACTGATCTTTATGGAGCTGTCACTTCAGATAATGGGGTGGCAGCCCCTTTAAGTAAATAAGAATGAATAATATGGAGGAATCACGAACATGAAAGTACTTGTCATCAACTGTGGCAGTTCATCCCTGAAGTATCAGCTGATCGATTCTGAGAGTGAGCAGGTTCTTGCAAAGGGTCTGTGCGAGCGTATCGGCATCGACGGAAGTCTTACCTACCAGAAGGCAGGCGGCGAGAAGGAAGTTTCCGAACTTGCAATGCCGACCCACAAAGAGGCGATCCAGTTCGTTATTGACGCACTGACAAACGACAAGACAGGTGCAGTCGCTTCTCTTTCCGAGATCGATGCAGTCGGTCATCGTATCGTCCACGGCGGCGAGAAGTTTGCAAGCTCTGCAATCGTCACAGATGAGATGATCAAGGAAGTGGAAGAGTGCTCCAGCCTTGCGCCGCTGCACAATCCGGCAAACCTGATCGGTATCCGTGCCTGCCAGGAGCTGATGCCGGGCGTACCGATGGTCGGTGTATTTGATACAGCGTTCCATCAGACCATGCCGCCGAAGGCATATATGTACGGTCTTCCGCGCAGAATGTACACAGAGTACGGCATTCGTAAATACGGCTTCCACGGCACTTCTCACAGCTTCGTTTCCAAGGAAACCGCAAAGTTCCTCGGTCTGGATCTGGAGAATTCCAAAATCGTGGTCGCACATCTTGGCAACGGCGCTTCGATCTGCGCAGTTAAAGACGGCAAGAGCATTGATACCAGCATGGGCATGACACCGCTTTCCGGTCTGGTCAGGGGA
>JAFUCM010000215.1 GCA_017459675.1 Eubacterium sp. | reverse complement strand
GCTGCAGTTGTTGTTATGAGCGAAGAGAAGGCAAAAGAGCTCGGTGTTAAGCCGATGGCTACATGGGTAGGCGGATGCCTCGGCGGCGTTGATCCGTCCATCATGGGTGTCGGACCGGTCGCAGCTACCAGAAAGCTTATGGACCGCATCGGCATGAAGGTTTCCGATATGGACCTGATCGAAGCTAACGAAGCTTTCGCAGCACAGTCTCTGGCAGTTGCACATGACCTTGAGTTCGATATGGACAAAGTCAATGTCAACGGCGGCGCTGTTGCACTTGGACATCCGATCGGAGCTTCCGGCTGCCGTATCCTTGTTACTCTGCTTCACGAGATGGAGAAGAGAGATGCGAAGAAGGGTCTTGCTACCCTCTGCATCGGCGGCGGCATGGGCTGCGCAATGGTTGTTGAGAGAGACTAATCACCAATGACTCGGATATGTTTACATCCTCCACAGGCCCGCTTTCGCTTAGCTGCTCGTTGCAGCGGTACTAAACTCTGTCGTTCCGCCTGGAACGCCAATCGTTAAGTACCGGCCTCGCAGATGACCTGTTGAGGATGTAAAGCAATCCTCGTATTTTAAATAAGGAGAAATACACATGAAAGTAGCAGTTATCGGCAATGGTGCTATGGGTAGTGGTATCGCTCAGGCTTTTGCTCAGTGCGCTGACATTGAGAAGGTTTTCCTGTGCGGACGTAATCCGGAGCGTATCGAGAAGGCTTACAACAAGATCATCGGCGGTATTGAGAAGCGTGTCGCAAGAGGCAAAGCTGATCAGTCTCTCCTGGACGGCGTTAAGGACCGTCTGGCATGGGGCCTGATGGATGACCTCGCAGGTGAAGCTGATCTCATCGTTGAGTCTATCTCCGAGGAGATGGATGTTAAGCTGAACGTTCTGACACACCTGATGAACGATGTCAACACCAAGGAAGACACAATCTGGTCAACCAATACTTCTTCTCTGTCCATCACAGAGATCTCCGCAGGCCTTCCGAAACCTGTCGTCGGACTTCATTTCTTCAATCCGGCACCGGTTATGAAGCTCATCGAGATCGCAAGCGGCCTGACAACTCCGGCTGACTATGTTGATAAGATGGTTGAGATCGCCAAGACAATCGGCAAGGTTCCGGTTAAGGTTTCCGAGTCTCCGGGATTCGTTGTAAACCGTATCCTGATCCCGTACATCAACGAAGGTATCTTCTGCCTGCAGGAGGGCGTTTCTGATGTAGCCGGTATCGATACCTGCATGAAGCTCGGTGCAAACCATCCGATGGGACCGCTGGCACTCGGCGATCTGGTTGGACTGGATGTCTGCATGGCTATCATGAACACGCTCGAAGAAGAGACAGGTGATCCGAAGTACCGTGTTCCGATTCTGATGAAGCAGATGGTCCGCGCCGGCAAGCTCGGCATGAAGAGCGGCGAAGGCTTCTACAAATACGGCGGACCGGACGGCCCGGTTCCGAACGATATCTTCTAAGATACCGTATCCAGACAGCTTATGATTTAAGAACGGCTGCTGCACATTTTGTGCGGCAGCTGTTTTTTGCGCGTCAGGATGGATGCATACAGATTAAGCTTTATTTAAGGCAGTCATGATATGCTTTTTCATAACAGCAACTGTGTGATATAATTTTGCAGAAATACCGATTCATTTTTTAATTATTTGAACAGCATGTTCACCACCGTAATACACAGGACAGCAGGAGGATTGATCCATGCGTTTATTGCTTGCAGAGGATGAGCGTTCGCTCTCAAAGGCACTTGTAAAAATACTGGAACGAGGCAACTATTCTGTTGATGCCGTCTACAACGGACAGGATGCACTGGACTATCTGGAAGCAGGCAATTACGACGGCGCCATTCTGGATGTCATGATGCCGAAGATGGACGGGTTTACCGTTCTGGAGAAAATCCGGGCGCAGGGAATTCTGATTCCGGTGCTGATGCTGACGGCAAAATCCGAGATTGATGATAAGGTTCACGGTCTCGATGCAGGCGCCAACGATTACCTGACAAAGCCGTTTGCGCCGCAGGAACTGCTTGCCCGGATCCGCGCGATGCTGCGGACCGGCACACAGAATGTTGTCGCTGACAGCAATCTGACCATGGGAAATATCACACTGGATCTCTCCGGCTATGAGCTCTCCTCTCCGTACGGCAGCTTTCACCTGGCAAATAAGGAGTTCCAGATGATGGAAATGCTGATGCGCAGCGGCAAGTCTCTGATTCCTGCCGAACTGTTTCTTGAGAAAATATGGGGATTTGAAACGGATGCGGAGATCAATGTGGTCTGGGTTTACATTTCCTATCTGCGCAAAAAGCTGACTTCCCTGCGGGCTGACATTCAGATCAAGGCGACCCGCGGTGTCGGTTACTCTCTGGAGCTGAAGGCATAACCATTTTCGGCAGATCGCAGACGCGCACAGAGGCAGGTGCTGCACACCGCGCACGTCTCACAGGATCGCCGGGGCAACCTTAAATAAACCGAGGTGTATTTCCATGTTTAAACAGCTGCGCACGCGCTTTATCATCCTGACAATGGCTTCTGTTCTTGCGGTACTTCTGATCATCATGACGGCGATCAATCTGTTAAACTACCGCAATGTCTTAATTGACTCCGACCGGATTCTGTCTATCCTCGCAGAAAATCAGGGGGAATTCCCCGGAATGAATGACAGCATGAATAATGGTCCGGACAGCAGCGCAGATAACGGACAGCAGCCGCCTGAAACAGCAGACGGACAGGAACCGCCCGCAATGCCGGATGACAGAACCTCCTTTGACGGAAGCAGCGATTCCGATGCAGAAAATCCCGAACGCCAGCAAAGGCAATTTCGCAAAAATAACAATTTCTACCACATGCACGGCATCTCTGAAGAGACGCCTTTTGAATCCCGCTATTTCAGTGTGACGCTGGACGCGGACGGCAATGTAACGGATTCTGATACCCGCAACATTGCGGCTGTCGACGGGGACACTGCAGAGTCTTATGCCGCAGAAATATTCGAAAAAACGCGCACGAAAGGATTTACGGGCAGTTACCGCTGGCTCCGGCAGTATGATGCGGATACCGAAACCACCAAAATCATCTTCCTGGACTGCACCCGCTCCCTCTCCAACGTGCACTCGTTCCTGATTACGACAGTCCTCGTCTCGCTTGTCGGTTTTGCAGCCGTCATGCTTCTGGTGATCCTGTTCTCCCGCCGGATTGTCCGCCCGATTCAGGAAAGTTACGACAAGCAGAAGCAGTTCATCACCGATGCGGGACATGAGCTGAAAACCCCGCTGACCGTCATCAATGCGGATCTCTCTGTTCTGGAAATGGATGTGGGGGAAAGCGAATGGATTGATGACGCGCGTCTGCAGACAGAGCGTCTCACAAAACTGACCAACGATCTGGTCTACCTCTCCCGGATGGACGAGGCGCAGCGCCAGGTTGAAATGATTGATTTCCCGCTCTCTGACGTGGTTACGGAGGTCTCTCAGTCCTTCCGCTCCCGCGCCATCGTTGAGGAAAAAGAATTTACCGGCAGGATCACGCCGATGCTGACCTGCCACGGCGATGAGAAGGCCATCCGGCAGCTCGTTTCGATCCTGCTGGATAATGCGCTGAAGTATTCGCCCGCCGGCGGCACGATCTCGCTTACGCTTGCACCGCAGGCAAAAGGGATTCTTCTGGAGGTACGCAACACCACTTCCGAAATCATTGATCCGGAATCGGTCAGCCACCTGTTCGACCGCTTCTACCGCACAGATCAGTCCCGCAACTCCGAGACCGGCGGTTTCGGACTCGGGCTGGCCATCGCGAAGGCTGTGGTGACGGCGCACAGAGGTAAAATAACCGCCGCGTCTGACGACGGGCGGTCACTTACGATTTCGGCTCTACTGTAAATATTATCCGTACGGGCGCCAAAACGCACAGTTTTGTCTGAACCTGATTCACTTCACTGAGCTAACTGTCAACTCCGGCTAAGCGTCCGGGATATTCACGAAGGATTTGTTCTTATCCCGGACGCTAACCCTGCGTAGACAGTGGATCTCAGCTTGTTCATTTCAGGATGTTCAGGCAAAAGCTGTTGCGTTTTAGCGCCCTGTTTCTCACTTTCTGCAGGTATGATTGGCCTGCCTACATTCATCAGACATTACACTTCTGTCAATTTCAGCATCTCCCGTAGCGGCCTGTCAGTGTGCGGATCCGGTCCGCCAGTTCATCCGTGAAGGCACCGGGCTGCATCCGCCAGCACCAGTTGATTCCGCCGAGTGTCGACGGCTCGTTGATGCGTGCGCTGTTGTCCAGATTGAGGTAATCCTGCATCGGGATGACCGCCGTGTCTGCGACGCTCGAAAGTGCCGCGCGGATCATGTCTTCTGCAAACTGTTCTTCTGTATGTTCCGGACATCCGAGGTAATCGAGGCAGTATTTCCGCGCGTGTTCCGGCGCCGATTTGAACCAGCCGCGTGAGGTTTCATTGTCGTGTGTGCCGGTATACACGATGCAGTTCCGGATATGGTTGTGCGGCAGGTATTCGTTGTGCGGATTGCCCTCAAAGGCGAACTGGAGCACTTTCATGCCCGGATAGCCGCTCTCTCTTACCATTTCCCGCACTGAATCGGTCAGAAATCCCAGATCTTCCGCGACGACATCCATTTTCCCGAGTGCCGCTTCGAGTGCCCGGAATATTTCGAGGCCCGGACCCGGTTCCCAGTGTCCGTTCCGCGCCGTGGTATCTCCGTACGGGACTGCATAATAGGATTCAAATCCGCGGAAATGGTCGATGCGCACGATGTCATAGAGGGTCTGAATATGCCGCATCCGGCTGATCCACCAGCTGTATTCTGTCTCTCTGTGGTACGGCCAGTCGTAAAGCGGATTGCCCCAGAGCTGTCCGTCGACGGCGTATGCATCCGGCGGACATCCTGCCACACCGGCGGGCTTCAGATCTGCATCGAACTGGAACTGCGCGGGATCTGCCCATGCATCTGCGCTGTCCATCGCCGCATAGATCGGAATATCTCCGAGGATTTTGATGCCCTTTTCATTTGCATATGCCTTCAGGCGGCTCCACTGTTTTGCGAACTCGTACTGGCGGAAGATTACAAATCCGATCTCATCGCCCGCCGTTTCCCATAGTTCTTCCAGAACGGCTTCATCCCGCAGGCGCAGCGGATCCGGCCACTCCATCCACGGACGGTCATCCTGCTGTTTTTTTATGACACAATAAAGTGCATAATCCTCCAGCCAGTTTCCGTTTTCCTCGACGAAACGGGCATAGGCAGGCTCGGCCAGCTCATCAAACCGCTCATATGCTTTCCGCAGCACCTCGTAGCGTGTCCGGTAAATCTGCTCATACGGAACAGCACCCGGATTCCCGCCGCAGTCTGCGGCGTCACATTCTTCCTGTGTCAGGAGTCCGTCCTCCTTCAGCAGGTCCAGTGAGATCATATACGGATTGCCGGCGTATGTAGACGCCGACTGATAGGGTGAATCACCGTACCCCGTCGGCCCCATCGGCAGTACCTGCCAGATCTTCTGGCCGGCCTGTGCCAGCCGGTCCACAAATGTATATGCCTCCGGCGAAAACCCGCCGATCCCGTATCTGGACGGAATGGCTGTCACCGGCATCAAAATTCCACTTCTTCTGGTATTCAACTTCAGTCTTCTCCTTCTTCTTCATCGACGAGTTCCCTGAGCGGCAGCAGATCCTCTTTTTCAAAATCCGTTATATCCGGCACATTGATTTCTTCAGGACTGCCGTCATACAAATCTGCGTTTTCTTCCGGAATAATCGTTTTCTCCGCAGCTGATTCGGTCTTTTTCCTCTTTGCTTTCTTATCTTTGTCTTTTTTCTTCTTGTCTTTGTCTTTTTTCTTCTTTTTCTTCGGCGAGAACGGCGCGAGCTGATATTTCTCCTGATAGCGCTCATAATCCTCAACAAAACCGGAGTACATCCCCGCCTTGATCTCCTGCATGTAACCGTGCGTACCGGAAATATCATTGCACGTCTGGATCACACAGACACCGATATTGGAGCAGTGGTCTGATACACGGGAGCAGTTTGTCAGCAGATCATTGAGCAGGATTCCCATCTCACCGCTGCACTCTCCCGACTGCAGCCGCTGAATGTGACGATTCTTGATTTCTCTCGTCAGGTCATCGATCTGCTCTTCGAGCGGCTCAATCCGCAGTGCAAGATGATCATCATCCTGTTCAAAGCTGACGACCATAATATCCAGAATTTCATTGAGTGCCTTGTCCAGCACTTCGATTTCCTGCAGCGCCGAAGGCGAAAATTCCAGCTTGTCTTTCCGAATCCTTTTTGCGATCGCTGTCATATTGGCAGCATGGTCGCTGATTCGCTCAAAATCATTGATGCAGTGCAGCATTTCCGAAACCTGCCTGTTGTTCCGCTCACTCAGGCTGCCGGCAGACAGCTGAATCATGAAATTATTCAGCGCATCCTCCATGTAATCAAGATATTCTTCTGTCTCGATGATATCTTTGACCGTTTCCTTACTGTAATTCCGTACAACTTCCAGGGATTTCGTGTAGGATTCCCTGGCCAGACGCGCCATCTCGATCGTCTTCTCACGGCAGGTCCGGACAGCCAGCTCCGGCGAAAGAAGCAGACGGCGGTCCAGGAGAATCCGCGGACGTCCGGTCTCCTCCTCTTTTGCAGGGAGCATCCGCTCCGTCGCCCTGACCAGCTGCTGTGAGAACGGGAAGAGGAACAGAATCGTTCCGATATTAAATACCGTGTGGAAAACTGCGACCTGGAAGGACGACACCGGTCTGGCAAACGCCGCGATACCGGCCGGATAGCGCAGGATGAAATACAGAATCATCCAGATGACGGCACCCAGCACTTTGATGCCCGTATGCAGAAACGGCACGCGTTTTGCTTTGGTGCTGACACCGATCGCCGAGAGCATTGCCGTCACACAGGTACCGATATTGGCACCGATTACCAGCGGAACTGCCATGCCCAGGCTGATCGTGCCGGTCAGCGCCAGAGCCTGCACGACACCGACAGCTGCTGCCGATGACTGGATAACCGCTGTAAATGCAGTACCGATCAGAAGGCCGGCAAGCGGATTGTCAAATGCCACCAGCAGTTTCCGGAACTGCGGCATCTCAGCGAGCGGCGCAACGGTCGTGGACATCAGTGTCATACCATACATCAGCACCGCAAATCCACAGAAAATCGAACCGAGATCCCGCCTTCTCTGCGTCTTTCCTGCCATCAGCAAAATAACACCGACCAGTGCAACGATCGGTGCGAAATTCTGTGGTTTCAGCAAGGACAGGAAAATATTATCCGAACGGATGCCGTTCAGCGACAGGATCCAGGCTGTCAGTGTCGTACCGATGTCGGATCCCATAATGATACCGGCCGTCTGCGAGAACTCCATGATTCCGGAGTTCACCATACCAACCAGCATGACGGTCAATGCCGAGGAAGACTGGATCGCGATTGTAATAATCGCGCCAAATAACAACCCCTTTACAGGATTGGATGTGAGCTTCTGCAGCGTCCCCTGCAGCTGACCGCCTGTCACCTTTTTCAGATTGCCGGACATGACATTCATGCCGAACAGGAAAAATGCGAGTCCGCCGCAGAGGGAAAATATCGAATAGATATCCATTTGTGTGTCGTACCGCCCCTTTCTTAAGTGCGTTCCTGTCGAAAACTATTTAATCAGTGCGAGCTCCAGTTCCAGAATGTGCAGTTCCCGCGCACAGCGCTCTTTCTCTGCATCCAGCGCGGCAATCTCTTCACAGCATTTCAGCGCGCTGTCATCCTCCGCCGCAAGGAAGCCCTTGATCAGTGCATCCGGCAGTGTGAATTTCTTTACATTCTCACCGAACTGCACCGTCAGATAATGACGGTCCTGTGCGGCCACCTGACCGGTGCCGAATTTTTTGTGCGTCACCTGCTGCCCCGTGAGTTCCGGCAGACGCAGCTGTTCCCGCTTCTGCGACGCTTCATCCAGAGCGGCCTGAATTCCCGCAATCTTCTCCCGCAGGACACCCGCCTGCTGTTCTTTCTCATCGCTCTTCAGCGCAGAAGCCGGCCGCTTCTTTGTCGTCACGAGCTGCTCTTCATAGAAATCATAATTCTGCGCGCAGTAGATCAGGTCAAACGCGAGAATATGGTTTTCTCCGTCAATATCCGTCACAGCATTGTCATCGGTTCTGCCGGCTTCCTTCTCCAGCTCGCCGGCCACCATCTCCATGAGATCGCTCTCATCCTGCAGCCGCGCCACAATTTCTTCGCATAATTTATAGTAACTTTTCAGGCTGAAGGACTTGCCGCTGCCGATCTTGCCGGTATATCTGACATAATTTGCAAATGCCTTGACTTCTCCTTCGCGGAACATGTAATTGTCATCCGGCTCAATAAATGCAAGGTACATAATGACCGCTTTCGGATTCTGCCGGTATTTCCATTCCTCATTCCCGGCTTCATCAAGCATCGCATTGACTTCTTCTACAAATGTATTGATTTTTTTCTGGCGGCGGCCATAATCAGAATTGTCAATCGCGAGCAGATCACGGAATGCATCCCGCACACGCTCCATCCATTTATCACCCTGTTTACAGAGGAAGTCAATACCACGGCCGGGCTGCATGACATTATCATCCACCAGATTCTCTGACTCAGACAACGCCTTCTTGAACATCTTTCCGAAATTCTCTGCGTCAATATCCCAATATTTCTGGAAATTACTGACGGCTGTCCACTTATAAATCTCATGATGCTCCTGGTTGTTCATCAGTGAATACTTTTCGATGTAGCTGTCGATTAATTTCTGCAGTAACTCGTAATTCATCTCATCCTCCCTCGAACAATACAGAACCGTCTGCGGTGTGCCCGCAGTCTTATCATCATCTCCGGAAAATCGTATAGACACTTTTATTATACATGACAGCAGAAAATTTAAAAACCTGTTTTGCGTCATTTAAAAAAAATTTCAAAAAACTGTTGACAGGCAAACGCGCTTACCTTATAATCCTATTTATCAGCTAGGAATTGCGGGAATACATTTAAAATAATAAAAGGAGAACCTGGACAATGGCAAATGTATACAAGAATGCAACAGAATTAATCGGAAATACCCCGCTGGTCGAACTGAATAATTATGCAGCGGAACTGGGACTGGAAGCAAAGATCCTTGCAAAGCTTGAATATTTCAACCCGGCCGGCAGTGTAAAAGACCGCATCGCCAAAAAGATGATCGAAGATGCAGAGAAATCCGGCAAACTGGCGCCCGGTGCCACAATTGTAGAGCCGACCTCCGGCAATACCGGCATCGGACTCGCATCTGTTGCAGCAGCAAAAGGCTATAAAGTGATTCTGACCATGCCGGAAACCATGAGCGTTGAGCGCAGAAATATCCTGAAAGCTTATGGCGCGACCGTCGTACTGACTGACGGCAGCAAGGGCATGTCCGGCGCAATTGCACGCGCAAAAGAAATTGTCGAAGAGACACCCGGTGCATTTCTGACAGGTCAGTTTGAGAATCCGTCCAATCCGGCGGCACATTATGAGACCACCGGTCCGGAGGTCTGGAACGACACCGACGGCGCTGTTGATCTTTTTGTCGCAGGCGTCGGAACCGGCGGCACCATCACCGGCACCGGCAAATACCTCAAGGAAAAGAATCCGGATGTGAAAATCATCGCCGTCGAGCCGGAAACATCCCCGGTTCTCTCTGAAGGACACGGCGGTGCACACAAGATTCAGGGCATCGGCGCAGGATTCGTTCCGGACGTGCTGGATACAGAAATCTACGATGAAGTATTCCCGGTTGATAACGTCGTCTGCTTCGAAACCGCCAAGAAGCTTGCTTACACGGAAGGTGTCCTGGTCGGCATCTCCTCCGGTGCGGCACTCTATGCGGCAACAGAAGCCGCAAAACGCCCGGAGAACAAAGGAAAGACAATTGTTGTGCTTCTTCCGGATTCCGGCGACAGATATTATTCGACAGCACTTTTTGAGAGTTAAAGTTTTCTTGCGGATGTTCCCATCGGAAAATCTTTATCTGCGGGACATTGACCCTCTAAACATAAAGGCATCACGCGGGTGCCGGCCGCCTACCGGCATCCGCATTTTTTTAGAGATTATTCCTATTGCTTTGGTAGGATTTTGTAAAGGAGAATCAGATCATGAGTAAAGTTGCATTAAAAGACAGAAACCTGAAATTCGAAACTCTCGCGCTTCATGTCGGGCAGGAACAGCCGGATCCGGCAACGGATTCCCGGGCCGTCCCGATTTACCAGACAACTTCGTATGTATTCCACAACAGCCAGCATGCAGCGGACCGCTTCGGCCTGCGCGACGCCGGCAATATTTACGGCAGACTGACCAATTCCACCCAGGATGTCTTCGAGAAGCGTGTCGCAGCGCTTGAAGGCGGTGTCGCAGCGCTTGCAACGGCTTCCGGCGCCGCGGCGATTACCTACGCCCTGCAGGCAGCTGTGCAGGCAGGCGGCCACATCGTTGCACAGAAGACCATCTATGGCGGCAGCTTTAACCTGCTGGAGCACACGCTTCCCGCATACGGAATTGATACAACTTTTGTAGACGTCCATGATCTCGCAGAACTGGAAGGTGCGATTCAGGATAACACCCGCGCCATCTTCATCGAGACACTCGGCAATCCGCACAGTGATATTCCTGACATCGATGCAGTTGCAGAAATTGCACACCGTCACGGTCTTCCGCTGCTGATTGACAACACCTTCGGCACACCGTATCTGATCCGTCCGCTGGAGCACGGTGCAGATATCGTCATCCACTCCGCGACGAAGTTTATCGGCGGACACGGCACAACACTGGGCGGCGTCATTGTAGACGGCGGAAACTTCGACTGGACTGCCGGCGGCAGATATCCGCAGCTCTCCGCACCGAATCCGAGCTACCATGGTGTATCCTTTGTAGACGCTGCAGGCCCTGCTGCATTTGTTACCTATATTCGCGCGATTCTTCTGCGTGACACCGGCGCTGCAATTTCACCCTTTAATGCGTTCCTTCTCCTGCAGGGTCTGGAGAGTCTTCCACTCCGGCTGGACCGCCATGTAGAAAATACGCTGAAGGTGGTTGACTACCTTGCAAAACACCCGAAGGTTGCAAAAGTCAACCATCCTTCCCTCCCTGATCACCCGGATCACGCACTTTATCAGAAGTATTTCCCGAATGGCGGCGCTTCCATCTTCACTTTTGATATCAAAGGCGGAAAGGAAGAAGCCTTCCGGTTCATCGACAACCTGGAAATCTTCTCCCTGCTGGCAAATGTGGCCGACGTCAAGAGCCTTGTCATCCACCCGGCCACAACAACACACTCCGAGATGAGCGAAGATGAACTGGAATCCGTAGGAATCCGACAGAGCACCATCCGTCTTTCCATCGGTACGGAGCATATCGATGATATTATTCAGGATCTGGATGAGGCTTTTAAGGTTCTGGCGTAATTTTATAAGATGACACACAACAGGTATCATCATTTTTTATACATGCGTGCAATTCACGTCAGGATCTGATATAATCCTATTTAAATACAGGGAAATAACAGACAAGGGGTCAGATTATGAAGATTTCAACGAAAGGAAGATATGCACTCCGCCTGATGCTTGATATTGCACAGCACAATACCGGGGATCCGGTAAGTATCAGGGATATTTCCAAAAGGCAGGAGATTTCTGTTAAATATCTGGAACAGATTGTATCAGCGCTGGTACATGCCGGCTATCTCCGCAGTATCCGGGGACCGCTGGGCGGCTATCTGCTCGCAAAAAAAACGTCTGAATACCGCGTCGGTGATATTCTGCGCGTGACGGAAGGCAGTCTTGCCCCGGTGGAATGTCTGCAGTCAGAAGAAAATACATGCCCGCGCAGGAATTTCTGTGCGACACTGCGTCTCTGGACGGAACTGGACGAAGCGGTGCGCGGCGTCATCGATAAATACACGCTCCAGGATCTCGTCGAGTGGGGCGAGGAGCGAATGTTTGATTACATTATCTGAAAATACAGCAGCCGGCGTTTTAAAAACGCCGGCTGTTCTTATGCTTCCAGTCATGCTCTTTGATCGTGTGCGACCTGTGCGGAGAACTCCGCATCGGCATGCATTCAGTCCTCTCCCACCAGATGAACCGTCTGAAAGACGTGTCCTGTTGCGGGAAGGAATTTTTCGATGACATCTGCTGTTTTTATTTTCAAACTGGAAGTGCACACGCACGGGTGACAGCCGATGAATTCGCCTTCCAGCACATCCTCATCAATCAGAAGCTGCACATGTTTTTCCGGGTCATTCATCAGTCCCATGATGCTGACCGCACCCGGTTCGATATCAAGGTACTGCAGCATCTCCTCCGGGCCGGCAAAGGAAAGCCTTGCCGAATTGATCTGCTTTGAAAGTTCTTTGGTCTTGAATTTCTTGTCGCCGGGCATCATCAGAAGATAAAACTTTGTCTTCTGGCGATTGCACAGGAACAGATTTTTGCAGATCAGGACACCGAGCACTGCATCAATCGCATTGCACGCCTCCATATTATCCGCACGTTCATGGTCTGTCCGCACATAATCAATTCCCAGACTGTCCAGAAAATCATAAGTTCTGGTTTCACGGGGCAGTCTCTCCTCTGTATTTTCCGGTCTTCCGTTATATAGCTGCATAATGTGTTCCTTTCCGGGTCCCGCGCCAGGTTTCTCAGAGGACGGGACTTGAAATATAAACCTGTTATTTACAATCCACGACTCATTATACGGTCGATTTTCCCGAACTGCAACCATTCAATCGCGATCTCTGATCGCGGGGAAACAGATGTTCGCAGATATTGTCAGAATTTCATTTGGCGCTCCTGAATTCCAGCAGAAAGTGGTTGACACACAAATTGCCGCTGGTGTATACTAATGTTCGCTACGCAGGTGTAGTTCAGTGGTAGAACACCAGCCTTCCAAGCTGGATATGTGGGTTCGATTCCCATCACCTGCTCTCATGCGCGAGTGGCTCAGGGGTGGAGTACAACCTTGCCAAGGTTGGGGTCGCGGGTTCGAATCCCGTCTCGCGCTTTTTTGCATCGCAGACAGACGATGCAAAGATTTAATATCTGCAGCGGTATCGAAGTGGTCATAACGAGGCGGTCTTGAAAACCGTTTGGGGGCAACCCCACGGGGGTTCGAATCCCTCCCGCTGCGCTTCAAAAAAACCGGAAAGCCTTTATCGGCTCTCCGGTTTTTTGCTGTTGTTCCATTTTCCGGCCGGACCGGCCGGCCGCTCTGCGGACGCAGAAAGGCTCCTGAAACTTCGCATTTAAGAAAATGCCAGAATCTCCTGCCGCAGGGATTCCTGCCGGTCACGCAGAAGCAGCATGCGGTTGTATTTCTCGTATGCCTCATTCCCGTAGGTGCTGATATACTGCAGACAGTACCAGTCCGCATTCAGTTCCGTCAGGAACATGACGATCTCCTGCCCGGTCCCATAGACAGATGTCAAAAATGCAAATGCATTGGTGATCATCTCACCGACCTGTCCGGCATACTGCTGCCGCGCCGTTTCGCGGACAGTAAACCATTCTTTCGCCGCGCCAAATGCCTGATCCGGATCTGCTTCCCGGCCGGATGCATCGTCCAGCATCACAACGTGTACGAGTTCATCCCACGCTTTACACGTCAGGCGGAGTCTGCGCTCTTCCTCCCTGCTGATCATGGAGGCATCGAGACGGATCTGCAGCTCTTCGCGCAGCTCTTCGCCGCGGGCCTTCAGCAGGCTGACCGCATCCGTTCTGCCTGCCGCATCATCTCCGGGTGTCTCATCACGCTCCGAACCAGGCGCAGCACCCTGCAACCCGGTCTGCCCGCTCAATTCCTCACGGTACGCCAGCAGCTGTTCGTAGAGTTTCTCCTGCACAGAACGCCGCTCATCAAACTGCATAAATTCCTGGTGCAGCATATCTGCGAGAAGACGAATCAGGCTGAGTTTCTCATCAAACGGCACATTCCGGATCTGTTCCGGTTCGGGCGGCATTGTACCAGCCAGAATATCTTTTACGCGGTACTGCTCGCTGTATTTGCAGTACAGCTCATAATACATGGTAAAATCACGCGCGATCTCCGCATCCTGCAGATACTGGATCGTCATCTGCTCTGTCACCGGCTCACCCATTTTCTCATAGGAAGTCACCATGCGTGAGAGATCTTCCCAGCCGCGGGCCGTCACAAAATGCCGGCCGTCCAGTTCCGTGCGGATAAAATAGAAATGCTGCGGCTTCACTTCCAGATAAGAGAGCACCGCGCCATGAATGCCCGCACGGTAAGCATATTCCTTCCAGACTTCAAAATCCGCCGTGATATCCATCTTCTTGACGCGGTCCAGCGTGACAATGTCAAAATCACGCGCCGCCCGGTTGTACTGCGGCGGATTGCCGGCCGTCACGATGATCCAGCCTTCCGGCACTTTGTGGGTGCCGAACATCTTGTACTGCAGAAACTGCAGCATTGTGGGTGCCAGCGTCTCAGATACGCAGTTGATCTCATCCAGAAACAGAATTCCCTCCCGGATTCCGGTGCGCGCAATCTGGTCATAGACCGAGGCGACGATCTCACTCATCGTGTATTCCGTCACCGAATGCTCGACGCCGTCAAACTGCTTTCTGGCAATCATCGGAAGGCCGATCGCACTCTGGCGGGTATGGTGCGTAATGGTATAGGAGACCAGCCCGATGCCGCACTCCGACGCGATCTGCTCCATGACCGCCGTCTTGCCGATGCCGGGCGGTCCCATCAGAAGAATCGGACGCTGCTGCTCCGGCGGAATCTCATAGGCACCCGCATCATCTTTTCTGCGGTATGCGTTCACTGTCCTGATGATTTCTTCTTTTGCTTCTCTGATATTCATGCCTGAAATGCTCCTGTTTTTTTCAATTCCTGCAAAAATGTCTATCTGCTGATATGACGTCTTTTATCCGGCAACGTTTGATCCGGCGCCATTTTCTTTATTTAATCCACGCAACATTCTATCACATCACACCGCCGCTGCGGATCTTTTTTATTTATTTCCCGGATTTCCTGTGTTACGATGAATGCAGTGAAAAACAATCAGCGTCTTTACAGGAGGAATCTCATGTTGATCCCACAGAACCGGCCGGCATCTCTTACGCCGGAACTGCCCGTAACCACCCGCAGACGTCTTCCGAAAAAGCATACGGCTGCCGGCAGACATCTTCTCACTGCAGCTCTTCTGTTGCTGCTGGCCTTCCTGCTGCTTCCTGCAGCCGCCGCGCCGGTCAGCGCCGCCGGGAAAACCGGATGGAACAAGAAGAAGACCGTCTATTATCTGGACGGTGAAAAATACAACGGCGAATTGAAAGTCGACGGCAGCTGGTATTACTTCGTGAAGGGGAAGCCGCAGAAGCAGTTCCAGCAGATCGGCGAGCCGGCTGTCACCAAGTACTACGACAAAAAAACAGGTGTGCGCGTCACCGGTTTTAAGAAAATCAAAGGGCACACCTATTATTTCAAAAAGAGCGGAAAAATGAAAACCGGCTGGCTCGCTAATGACGGCAAGCGGTATTATTTCGACGAAAACGGCCGCATGACCACCGGCACTCTGCGGAAAAATGATCTGATCTACTGGTTTGACAGGACCGGCGCGCTCACAAAATGTTTTACCGCCGATCTGAAGGCACAGATCAAAGCTGAGAAGGAAAGCCGCAGCACCTCCACAAAGGCATCTGCTTTTGCCGGTCTGTCCCCGAAAAAGTTCATCAAAACCGTCGGACCGCTGTTTACCGCCGACCAGAGAAATTCCGGCGTCCTCGCATCCGTCAGTCTGGCACAGTTTATTCTGGAGAGCGGCTACGGCCAGTCGAAACTGACCTTAAAGGCAAATAACTGCTTCGGCATGAAACAGTATCTCTCCTCGAACACCTGGCTGGGCACGCGCTGGAACGGCAAATCTGTATACCGGATCCGTACCGGCGAAGAGGCATCTGACGGCTCGCACTACTATATCATGGCCAATTTCCGGAAATACAGCTGCATCGAGGATTCGATCGCAGATCACAGCGCCTATCTCTGCGGCGCCATGAATGGCGATGTTCTCCGCTATGCCGGCATACAGGGCTGCAAAAAATACAAAAAGGCAGCAAAAATCCTGCAGCGGGGCGGTTATGCAACCAGCAGTGATTATGCAAAAACACTGATTAAGCTCATCGAGCGGTGGAATCTGACAAAATATGATGTAAAGATATGATGTAAGGCTATGATGTAAAGAAAGGAATCGCACTATGAAAAAGCCAAAAACCTTCCTGCACCTGCTCTTACTGACTGCGCTGTTTGTCCTGCTGCCGCTTCTGCAGCCGAAGACGGTTTCCGCAGCCAGTACCGTCAGCTATAAAATCAGGGGAACCGTCGACTACGCAGAATCTTATGCCTGCCTGGATGAGATCAACGCGCTGCGGAAAAGCAAGGGGCTTACCCCGCTTAAGATGGATAAGCGTCTGCTGAACTATGCCGTTCAGCGCTGCGCGGAAATCACCGCCGCGTTCTCCCATACGCGTCCCAACGGCAAAAATATGACCTCTCTGAATGCATCGCTGATCAACGGCGAAAACATCGCCTCAGGTTATTCTACTGCGGAACTCACTTTTAACGCCTGGCGGAATTCTCCGGGACACTATCAGAACATGACGCGCGCGGACTACAAATCCGCCGGCCTCGCCTGCTTCCGGTACAACGGAAAAGCCTGGTGGGTCAATCTGTTCAGCAAAAAAGCCGCCAAAGCAGTCACCAAATCAGGCACTGCAAAAGCGACGCGCAAGGTTCAGATCGCAAAGAAATATCTGAAAAAGAAAGCACTCGGAACGACGCTGAACCGTGTATCTGCCGGCTCCAGCATCACCCTTCCGGTCACACTTCAGGGCATCCCGGGGCAGCTCAATTCCGGCCTTCTCGGAAATACACTGTTCAAATACAAAAGCTCCAATCCTTCCGTCCTCTCAGTCACAAAGAAAGGATTGCTGAAGCCGCTCCGCGCGGGGACCGCAAAGATCACAATCCAGTTGAAGGCAAATAAAAAGATCAAAAAGACATTTAAAATCAATGTCTACAGCGCCGGCGGATCCAACATCGACACGCATTCGATCGTGGCCGAATAATTCCGGAAAACAGCGCTGTCTTAACGATTCTGTATCTGTCAATATGAATCACGCGATCTGCGATCGCATTTTACTCCTCAAGCATGTTCCTCCCGGACGGTGTCGCTGCCGGCATACAGCCGGATCGCCCAGTCCGGGACATCTGCGTCATTATAGGCTTCTTCTGTCCAGAATACGAAGGCGGTATCGTAAGGTGCCGCCTCTTCCGGATAGACGCCGAATCCGTCTGTGAAGTACAGCAGGCCGCGCAGGTTCTGCAGTTCCCCCTTCTGCCGGAGTTCCCGCACATATTCAAAGACCGGCCGGAAATCCGTCCCCATGCCGCCGCTCACTTCAAAGTCCGCGGCATACTGTTCCAGATCCCGCACATCTTCCAGCAGCAGATCCCGCTGCACCTGGTCATCACACTCGATCAGGTGGATATGCACCCGGTGGAAAAATGTCTCCTGGGATGCAAGAATTGCCGCTGTCTCATTTAAAAACCGCTGCACCAGCTTCGGGCGCGTCGAACCCGAGGTATCAATGGCGATCACCAGCTCGTCAATTCCCGTCACGTCCCGGTATTCATTTTCTTCAATCAGCTGCATATTTCCATACATCTGTATGCCGTAATTATAATAACCGTAGTCAAATCCGTCCGGATCCACCCGGACTTCTTCGTGGATCGCAGAAAACCTGCGCAGGAATTCCCGGTAATCTGTTTTCTTATCATCCGAAAAGGAAAGCATCCACCCGAGACTTCCGATCGCCTTGTCTGCCTCCTGCCCGGCTCCGTCGAGCAGATCCTGCGTGCTTTTGGCCCGGTTCTCCCAGTCCTGCTCCCGCTCTTTCTGCGGGCCTTCCTGCGGCTGCTCCGGGCTCTCCTGGTCCTTATTCATCCGCTCCCAGAACCTGTGGTCATCTCTTTGAAACTCCATCCTGAGCCGGAATTCAGTCTCGTAATCCCGCGGCTGCTCCGAGAAATACCGGTACAGCTTCTCTGCCGTCAGGACGTGTACCTCATCTGTCAGCTTCCGGTACCAGCTCTCCCGGAAATCAGAAGGAATCTCCGCGAGCACCGGCGCATCGATCGAATCCAGAATTGCTTCCGCTGCAATATCCGCACAGAGATCAAAAAGTTCCTGGTCTCCGAATACCCGCTGCGAAAACGGATGGCGGAACAGGCAGTGGATCAGGATGTGCATGTACGCCCGCGACAGACGCCGCGGATGCTCCAGGAATTCTGCCATCAGATACTGCGGATTGAAGCGGATCATCTCTGCATCCGTCCCGACCGTGCGGGTAGACAGGTCCATCTGATACCCCAGGGCATCCAGTGCAGGCCCCATAAACCGCATGGAGAGATATAATTCCGTGCGGATTTCACTTAAGATCCGGTATCCGATTTCTTCCAGTTCGAGTCGCTGCTGCATTGTTTTTTTCTCACTTTTCTTTTTTGAGAGGGTCAATTACACATTCCATCGCTGACACGCTCTCGCTCGCTCGTTCTCGCAGCGGTACTAAACTCCCGCTAACGCGGATCGTCAAGTACCGGCGGAACTCGGACGGTCAGCTCATGGAATTGTGGTAATTGACCCTCTGCCCAAGTAACATATCTGACCACAGACACGCTATCATTCTCATAGTTCGAAACGGGGCGGGGCGGCGGGCCGCGCCGCGGCCATCAGCATGGCTACGAGTTCTGCGGCATCTGCCTGCGAGGCGAGACGGATCCCCGTCTGGATCGCTTCAAGGCCAAGAAGGCCGTGCTCCAGTAAATATGCCAGCCAGGTCCGCTCCTTGCGCCGTACCACTTCGCGGACTGTCTCTTCTGCATTTTCCTGCAGGAACTGCCGGTACTGCTCTGCTTCCGGCTCCTCAAGGGCGTATGGGAAGCACAGGCGGTCCAGTGATGTCTGCACGGCAGGGCCTGCCTCCTGGTAACGGATCCGCTCGAAGAGACGGTCAAATCCACGGAAATCAATGCCGGTCCGGCTGACGGTCTCACGGTACGAGAAACCGGCGCCCTCGATATGGATATGGATTGCCCGCGCGCGGGTATCCTCATGATATTCTGTCAGATAGTCCGGAAATGTGAGTTTTGCGGTGCCGTCCGGGAACTTCAGGGTAAAGCGGATCAGCTGGTCGGAATCTCCCAGCAGGTCCCGCAGTACATTGTAGTGTCCGCCGGATAGATTCAGTTCGATCTCCTCGAGATGCCGGCACTGCCCGATGACGCCGTCGTAGTAATCGCGGATCCCGTCATACAGTGTGATCCGCTCCAGCTGCCGGCAGTCGTAGAATGCAAATCGCTCCAGCCGCCGCATGCCTGCCGGAAGGCTGACATAGCGCAGCTCCGGCCGGTGTGCGAATGCCGAATGTGCGATGCAGGTAACCTGCTTTCCTTCAATCGTTTCCGGGATCTGCAGCCATGTGACCGCGCCGTCATAGCCGGTCACGGCAATTTCCTGATTTCTGATCTCGTACAAGATGGACATTTTACCGCTCTCCCAGCTTCAGATTCGGAACCGCATTCAGATCCCAGCCGCTGCGGGTGCCCTTAATATATTCATAATAAGCCGCTGTTCCGATCATCGCCGCATTGTCCGTGCACAGGACCGGCGACGGATGATAAAATGTAATCCCGCGCTCAGCACATGCCTGCTCCATCGCTGCACGCAGCGCGGAATTGGACGCGACACCGCCTGCAATCGCAAACTTGCTGACCCCGTAATCTGCGGCCGCACGCATCGCAGTATTTACCAGATCATCTACGACAGCCGCCTGGAAAGATGCGGCAACATCCGCCTGATTCCACGGCGTCTTCGTCATCTCGCATTTATTCAGATAATTCAGAACTGCAGATTTCAGGCCGCTGAAGCTGAAATCATAAGGTCCTGTCTCCTGTGCGCCGCGGGCATAGGTCAGCGTCCCCCGCCCGGCATGATCGATCTTCGTACGCGGAAAATCAATCGCCGCCGGGTTGCCTTCCTTCGCGACCCGGTCAATCTTGGGACCGCCCGGGTAACCGAGTCCAATGGCACGCGCAACCTTGTCATAAGCCTCGCCGGCCGCATCATCCCGCGTCCGGCCGAGGATTTCAAAGCTCCCGTAATCCCGGACGATAACCAGATGGGTGTGCCCCCCGGAAATCACCTCACACAGGAACGGCGGCTCCAGATCCGGATGTTCGATATAATTGGCGGAAATATGCCCCTCGATATGATGGACCCCGACCAGCGGCAGATGTTTTGCGAATGCGATTGCCTTGGCCTCGGCCACGCCGACCAGCAGCGCACCAACCAGGCCCGGGCCGTATGTCACACCGACGGCCGTTATGTCGTCCAGCGTCATTCCCGCCTCCTGCAGCGACAGCCTGACCACCTGGTTGATCTTCTCAACATGTTTGCGGGATGCAATCTCCGGGACCACTCCGCCGTACAGGGTGTGCAGATCAATCTGCGAGGAAATTACATTTGACAACACGGTCCGGCCGTTCTGCACAACTGCGGCCGCTGTCTCATCACAAGAACTTTCAATCGCCAGTATATTAATCGTTTCCATCTTTATTCCTCTGCAAAATCTAATGTCAGTGATTTCCCGTCTTTGCCGAGATATGTCTCCGGAAATATGTTCTGCAGTTCCAGCAGGTACTGTTTTGGTTTCGCCATGGACGGTGAAAAATGCGTCAGCCACAGCTGTCCCGGCTGTGCCTGCACTGCAATCTGTGCTGCTTCCTGCATCATCATATGCCGGTTTTCCTTCGCATTGCTTTTCTTTTCCGGATCGCCGTACATGCCTTCCAGAATCAGCAGATCGGATGCTTCTGCGTGCTCTGCAATCGCCGCAACCGGCCGGGTATCTGTCACATATGTGACCTTCAGGCCTTTTCTGGCAGGTCCCAGGACAAGATCCGGCGTCAATATGCGGTCTTCGAGTGTAATGGTCTCACCCTTCTGCAGCGGATTCCAGTACTGCAGCGGGATTTCCTGCTCCCGCGCCCGGACCGGATCAAACTTCCCGCCCCGCAGGATTTCCATCGTATACCCGTAGCAGACGACATTGTGCCGGACACGGAATGCGGTAATCCGGAAACCGGCCAGCTCCAGCACCTGTTCTGGCTCCGTCAGTTCGATCATCTTGACTTCGAACGGAAGCTCCGGCGCGATCACGCGAAGTCCGCCGACCACTCTGGAAAGTCCTCTGGGTCCGACCAGCGTCAGCGGTTCTGTCCGGTCGGCATTGGCCATGGCCAGCAGGATGCCGGGCAGTCCGCTGATATGATCTCCGTGATAATGCGTAAAACAGATTACCTCAATCGGTTTGAAATTCCAGCTGTTCTCCCGCATGGATATCTGTGTTCCCTCTCCGCAGTCAATCAGGATGCTTTTCCCGTTGCATCTGAGGATCAGAGATGTCAGGTAACGGTTTGGCAGCGGCATCATGCCTCCGGTTCCCAGCAAACATAAATCAAGCATTTTTCACCTCACATAAAATATACCATCACCGGGCTTTACGATTCCCTTTGATGGTATATTCTGACATGCATCTGTAATCTGACACATCACGCCGGATGCTTACGCATGACGGCCGACATATTCCTTCAGCTTCTCGAATGTCTCGTCGCTGAAAACATGCTCCATGCGGCATGCATCCTGATTGGCAACCTCCGGATCAACACCGATGTTAATCAGGAAATTACACAGAAACTCATGCCGTGCGAGCACTTCTGAAGCTTCTTCGATCCCTTTCTCTGTCAGAACCAGCTCGCCGTGGTCTTCCCGGATTACATAGCCTTCTTCGATCAGCTTTGAAACCGCGATACTGACACTCGGCTTTGAAAATCCGAGATGCCTTGCCACGTCAACCGACCGGCAGCTCCCATGCATCTTGCGCAAAAGCAGGATCGCTTCGATATAGTCTTCCTTCGACTGATTTCTCACCATATAAAAACCTTCTCCTTCTATACGAAAAAGAAAATGGAGCATTCCTCCATTTTGACATCGCTTCCTGCTGTCCGGCCTTTTATCATTCAGTAAGAAGCGTATTCACATTCCCCCGTTTGTGATGCTTCGCTTTGCTGTCTGCCCGGACAATGCCATTATACGTGAATGTCTGTTTAAAGTCAACGCGGCGGGAAAATACTTCGTTCACTAACTTTTAACAGATCTCCCGCTTGACAATCAAACGACAAATGATATAATTTGCTTAACTGCAAATCAGCACTCGTTTCTTTTGAGTGCTAACAAATGTAGATAATATATAGATCGAGGAACACTTATGAATGAATCAAAAAGTTATATGATCATACCGATGTATGACACGATCGTCCTGCCGGATGTCGAATACCAGTTTGGCTCGGACGATTTTACAGAAGAAGAGAAAAGCCGCATCAAGATTGACGGCAACAAGGCCATCCTGCTTCCGATGAAGGAGCCGAAGGAACGCTCTGAGATGAAGCTGGATGATTTCTACGGTCTCGGCGTTCTGGCTGATGTTCTGGAGATTCTGGAGACGAACATCGGCACCCGCGTCCATGTTCACACACGCGAAAAAGTGAAGATGCTGGACTTCCACGCGACCGAGGAGATTCTGGAAGGTTCCTGGCAGCCGCAGGAAGAAATCGTCGATATCAATGCCGACGGCGAAAAAGCACTGCTCGACCAGATCAAGGAAGTGACGCTGGATATTTCCCAGCATATTCAGGGCGGCAATCTGGTGCAGAACTACATCAAGGCCATCAGTTCCATCTCCGACTACGCGGCGATGTTCTGCCAGTTCTACGGCATGACGCCCGATGAAAAATATGCACTTCTGGAGACCGATTCGCTCAAACAGCGCGGTCTGCTGGTACATGAGGCGCTGCTGCGCTTCAAGGGAACGATTGACCTGCAGGTTGATCTGAACAAGCGCTATAACGATACCGAGGGCAATCTTTATAAGAAGGCAGCCATCCAGAAACAGATCGGTCTTCTGCAGGACGAACTTGATTCCATGGATCCGGAAACTGCTTCCACGGAAAATGAGTACAAGCAGAAAATCGAGGCTTCCGGCATGCCTGAGGAAGCCCGCAAGGAGGTGGACCGCGTCCTTAAGCGCTATCTGCAGTCCCAGCCGAACGACCCGGAGCGCAGTTCGATGGAGAACTACCTCGACTTCGTCACGGCTCTGCAGTGGAAGATGGAAGAGATTCCGCCGGTTGACCTGAAGAAAGCAAAGAAAGTGCTGGACCGCGATCATTACGGACTTGAGAAAATCAAAGAACGCATGCTGCAGCAGATTGCTGTCATGACCCTGAAGCAGAACCAGGGCGGATCCATCCTGCTGCTGGTCGGCGCGCCCGGCACCGGCAAGACAAGTCTCGGCAAGAGTGTTGCAGAGGCACTCGGAAGAAAATATGTCCGTGTCAGCCTCGGCGGCATCCGGGATGAAGCTGAGATCCGCGGTCACCGGCGTACCTACGTCGGCGCAATGCCCGGCCGCATCATGGACGGCATCAAGCGTTCCGGCGCAATGAATCCTGTCGTCGTCCTTGACGAAGTTGACAAGCTTGCACGCGGCTTTGAAGGCGATCCGGCGAGCGCCCTCCTGGAGGTGCTCGATCCTGAGCAGAACAATACCTTTACAGATCATTACATGAACATTCCGTATGATCTGTCGAATGTATTTTTCATCTGCACGGCAAATACGTATGACACGATCCCGCAGCCGCTCCTTGACCGTATGGAAATGATTCAGCTGCCGGGTTACACACCGATTGAGAAGCTTCAGATCGCAAAGAAGCATCTGCTGCCGCGCGCACTGGAAGATGCCGGCATTGACAGAAAACAGCTGCACGTCACAGACGGTGCAATCCGGCGGATCATCAATGAATATACAATGGAATCCGGCGTCCGCGGTCTGAAAAAGCAGCTGGATATTCTCTGCAGAAAAACAGCCGCGAAGATCGTCGAGCAGCTCTCTGAGACGGAAGCCGCCACCAGAAAGGCACAGGCTGCCGCAGCAGAGGCCGCAGAAGCCGCAGAGGCTGCTGCCGCCAATCCGGATGATCCCTCTGCTGCAAATGACAGTGCAGCCGCACAGGAAGTCAGCGAACATACGCCACTTCCGATTGCAAAGGAACTGCGCATTACCGTCCGCGAGAAGAACATTCCGGAATTTCTCGGCAACAAGGGCATTCTGCACGACAGGATTCTGAAGCACTGCCCGCCGGGCGTCGCGACTGGACTTGCCTGGACCATGGCAGGCGGTGAGATCCTCTTCATTGAGACAACCTTTATGAAGGGCAGCGGCAATATTATTCTGACCGGCCAGCTCGGCGATGTCATGAAGGAATCTGCAACCATCGCGCTCAGTCTGGTCAAATCGCTGTTTGTCAGCGACGATGTTGATTTCAATGACAAAGACATTCACATTCACGTGCCGGACGGCGCGGTTCCGAAGGATGGTCCTTCGGCAGGTGTCACGATGTTTACCGCACTGGTCTCCCTCGTGACCGGAAAATCCGTCCAGAATGACCTTGCCATGACCGGCGAGATCTCCCTGCGCGGACAGGTTCTGCCGATCGGCGGTCTGCCCGAGAAGCTGATGGCCGCACAGCGCGCAGGCGTCAAGATAGTCCTCATTCCGAAGGACAATGTGCGCGATCTGGAAGATGTGGCCAAAGAAGTGCGCGACACACTGGAAATTGTGCCGGTCAGCACCGTGCAGGATGTCATCGATCACGCACTGCACATCAAACTGCCGAAGCGGAAACATTTGTCGGCAGGGAAAGAATAATTGGTTGTGGCTGTCGCATCAAGTACCTTCATGCATTTGGTCGCTTCCTGCGGCAGCCTTTTGGTATGGGGAGAAAACGTATGGGAAAGTATTTGAAGACGATCGAGCCGATCGCGTATATCCGGTCGGATTTTCCGGAGAAGTTCGGGAGTCCGCGGCAGAGCGGGCTTGCGCGCACGCAGGCGGAGATTGTGTTTGCGCCCGGGTTCGAGAATCCGGAGGCGGTCCGCGGTCTGGAGGAGTTTTCTTATATCTGGCTGATCTGGGGTTTTTCTGCGAACGAGGACGCTGCAGAGACACCGCAGTCTTCTGCCGCATGGAAGGTTACGGTGCGGCCGCCGCGGCTCGGCGGAAATACGCGGGTCGGTGTCTTTGCCTCCCGCTCTCCCTTCCGTCCGAACGGGCTCGGCCTTTCCAGTGTGCGGCTTCTCAGCGTCGGGACCGGTGAGAACGGCCCCGTTCTCACGGTAGAGGGCGCTGATCTCATGGATGGTACGCCGATCTATGATATCAAACCGTATATTCCTTATGCAGACGCGCATCCGGATGCCGCAGGCGGCTTTACCGACCGTGTTCCACGCAAAACACTGACTGTGGACTGTCCGCCGGCGCTCCTCTCAAATATTCCCGTAAATAAACAGGAAGGACTGCTGGATCTGCTCGCGCAGGATCCGCGTCCTTCCTATCAGCATGACCCGGCGCGAATCTATGGCTTGAGTTATGCCGGATATTCTGTTAAATTTACTGTTGAAGATGACATGCTCACGGTGCGGGATATTTTCCCGCTGACTGAGCAGCAGTAATCCAATTTGACAGGAATATATTCCATGCACTGGAAAACATTTTATTATGCGTCTCTGGCTGCCTGGAATCAACGACGGAACCCGGTTTCTCCGGGCAGGTGACAGATTCATGAACGAAATCAATCCAGACACAATCCGGAATTCTGAAATAACATCCGGCCGCAGAGAAGCTGGATCTGACAGGCTCTCCGGCCTGTCAGAGGCAATCGGTGAAACAGATCCCGCTCTGCGCCGCGAAGAGATTGAAAAAAGTCTCCGCAAAAAATTCCGCAAGAGCATTATGAGCAAATTTGCCCGCGCCATCAGCGATTATGATCTGCTGCAGCCAGGCGACCATGTTGCAGTCTGTATTTCCGGCGGAAAAGACTCCATGCTCATGGCAAAATGCTTTCAGGAGCTGAAACGCCGCAATAAATTTCCATTTGAACTTACGTTTCTGGTGATGGATCCCGGCTATGCAGATGCGAACCGGAAAATGATCGCGTACAACGCGTCGCTTCTGGGCGTGCCTGTCACGATCTTCGAATCACAGATCTTTGACGCCGTCTATACGATTGAGAAATCACCCTGCTACCTCTGCGCGCGCATGCGCCGCGGCTATCTGTACAGCAAGGCAAAGGAACTGGGATGCAACAAAATCGCACTCGGACATCACTATGACGATGTCATTGAGACAACACTCATGAGCATTCTGTACAGCGGCCAGACCCAGACCATGATGCCGAAACTGCACAGCACCAATTTCGAGGGCATGGAACTGATCCGCCCGATGTATCTGATCCGCGAAGAGGAAATCTGTCACTGGCGTGATTACAACGGCCTGAAGTTTCTGCGCTGCGCATGCCGCTTCACAGAATCCGTCGATGCAGCAAAAAACAGCGCCGCAACCGGCAATTCCCTCTCCAAACGCGTGGAGGCGAAAGAGCTGATTGCAGCGCTGAAGGTTAACAATCCGAACGTGGAAGCAAACATCTTCCGGAGTATGGAAAACATTCACCTCAATGCGGTACTCGGCTATAAAAAGGATGGCGTGTACCGGCATTTTCTGGATGAATACTAAATAATTGCTTTATATATAAGGCCCGTACCCGAATGCCATTTTCTACGCAGCTCAGATAGAATTCGCTGCTTTAGAAAAGGCATTCGGGTACGGGCCTTTATGAGTCATCGACAAACCCCGATTTAGATTTCGCCGGAGAAGACGGTCGTTGCCGGGCCGGTCATGTAAACCTGGTTTGCCTCACGGTCCCACTCGATCTCGAGGGTTCCGCCGAGCAGCTGCACTTCGACAGGTGCATCTGCCACTTTCCCGTTGATAATGGAGGCGACGGCCGCCGCACATGCGCCGGTTCCGCAGGCGAGTGTTTCACCGCTGCCGCGCTCCCACACGCGCATCTTAAGGATATGGTCGCCGTACACTTCTATGAACTCTGTGTTGACGCGGTCCGGGAAGATCGGATGCTTCTCGAACTTCGGCCCGATCAGTTCCAGACGCAGCGGGCGCACACGGTCCACATAAACAACCGCATGGGGATTTCCCATGGAAACGCCTGTGAATTCATACTCTTCCCCATCGACAATAATCGGTACATTGATTGCCTGCTCCGTGGAAACATCTACCGGAATCTCTGCAGCTGTCAGAATTGCCGGGCCCATGTTGACGCGGACTTTCTCGACCTTTCCGTTTTTCGGGAACAGCTTCAGCTCTTTGATGCCGCTTTTGGTGCTGACGGTTATCACTTCCTTGTCAGTCAGCCCGAAATCATAGACATATTTTCCCACACAGCGGATCCCATTGCCGCACATTGCGCCTTCCGAGCCGTCCGCATTGAACATCTGCATTTCAAAATCCGCACAGTCAGAAGGCTTGATCAGGATCAGACCGTCGGAACCGATTCCAAAATGGCGGTCACTTACTTTTATCGCCAGCTCTTTCGGATTATCCACTGTTTCTGAGAAGCAGTTTACATAGACATAGTCATTGCCGCATCCGTGCATTTTTGTAAATTTCATGTGGTTTTTCCCTTCTTAATGCTGTTTGACCTTCATCGCAGAGCTGCGCAGCCCGCGCGCGATCAGAGATCGCGATTCAACTCTGATGAACATTCCTCTGCTATTTATTTGTTCCGCAGCCGGATGTAAATCTGCTGCTGTCCATTTCCCGCAGAGATTTTTCTGACCTCATAATCGCCAAGCGAATTGACAAAGGATGTAAATTTCTTGTAGCCGTAGTTTCGCACATCGAAGTCCGGAAGCCGCTTGGCCAGCTGGTCTCCCAGCTTGCCGGAGAAGATCCAGTCCTCCTCATCGGAGAACTGCTCGATAATTGCATTGATTGTGCGCTTGATCCGCCGCAGCTCACGCTGACGCTGGCTTCTGCTGCGTCCGCCGCTGCCGGAGCGGTTTTTGTTCTGCTGTTCCGGCTCGACACCAGCGAGCACCGACGGATAGTTGGCATAGTCCACTTTGCCGCCCTGGTTCTGACTGCCGCGCTGCGCCGCAACTGCCGCTGCCGCCTCTTCAGCCGCATCCGCCGCTTCATCTTCTGCCTCCTCTGCAGCTTCCTGCAGGCGCTGCTCGTAGAGAAGATCCAGATATTTGAACTGATTGCAGGCAGAGATAAACGGCTTCGGCGTCTTGCTCTCACCCATGCCGATGACCTGCATGCCGGCTTCGCGGATCCTGGAAGCCAGTCTTGTAAAATCGCTGTCCGAAGAGCAGAGGCAGAATCCATCCACAGTGCCTGAATACAGAATATCCATGGCATCGATGATCATCGCCGAGTCCGTGGCATTTTTCCCTGTCGTGTAGCTGTACTGCTGC
This sequence comes from Eubacterium sp., assembly GCA_017459675.1. Classification (GTDB taxonomy): domain Bacteria; phylum Bacillota; class Clostridia; order Lachnospirales; family Lachnospiraceae; genus CADBRN01. Next base: position 1,519 of record JAFUCM010000215.1, on the reverse strand, counting down.
ATCGGAACCACTGAATTTTCCAGCAGAACACTTTTCCAGGAATTCATCCGCTGGCTCGTCCAGTCGCCGTAGATTCTTTTATAGGTGGCGATGCCGTTGCTCGCCGTTTCATCCAGAATAATCTTGATGTATTTATCAGAAATATTGTCCGCATCAATCAGGACTGCAAACCGCAGTTCATTTTCCATGTAATTCTCCTGTTCCTATACCCAATCTGCATTCCGGGAGTTTCCGCAGCACAGCAGGCTCCTGCCGCACCGGCTCGTTCTGCTGCCGCGCAGTTTCGCAGTCCCGCTGCCGCGCAGTTTCACACTTCCGCCTGCAGGATCTCTTCGAGCGCCGCATAAAGCGCTTCCATCTCCTCCGGTGTTCCGATCGTAATACGCAGATAATTATCAATCCGCGGTTTGTCAAAATACCGCACATAAATATGCCGCGCACGCAGTGCTGTAAAGATCTGCTTTGCAGGGACATGCGCATGTGTCACAAAGATAAAATTCGCTCTGGAATCCCCGAATGAAAATCCAAGCTCTGCAAAACGCTTCTTCGCCGCTTCCCGCGTCTCCACAATCTTCCGGCAGGTCTCCTGAAAATAAGCCTCATCTGCAAGTGCGGCTGTGCCCAGTGCGATCGCCGCATCACTCATCGTATAGGAGTTAAATGAATACTTGAACGCCTGCAGGTAACTGATCAGCTTTTTGCTGCCGACTGCAAAGCCGATGCGCGCGCCCGCCATCGAGCGGGATTTGGAATACGTCTGCACCACAAGCAGATTCTCATACTTCTCCACCAGCGGCAGCACCGTCTCCGCACCGAAATCCACATAGGCCTCATCCACGATTACAACAACGTCCGGATTGGCCTGCAGAATCCGCTCGACGGATTCCGGCGCCATTGCGATGCCTGTCGGCGCATTCGGATTTGGAAAAATAATACCGCCGTTCGGGATCTGATAATCATCCGCGCAGATCTCGAACGTGTCTGTCAGTGGTATCTTCTGATACGGAATCCGGAAAGCATCTGCCCATACATCATAGAAGGAATAGGTAATATCCGGGAACAAAACCGGCTTCTCACTGTTGAAAAATGTCTGAAATGCCATCGCCAGCACGTCATCCGAGCCGACTCCGACAAACACCTGTGCCGGATCCACCTGACAGCGCTCTGCGAGCGCCTTTACCAGCTTTCCCGCAGCCGGGTCCGGATATTTCCGCAGAGCGTCCGGGGACAGATTCTGCAGCGCTTCCTGCACCGCCGGCGCCGGCGGATACGGATTCTCATTGGTATTCAGTTTGATAATATTCTGCTCCTGCGGCTGCTCGCCCGGCGTATATGGGACCACCTGCCGCACATTTCTCTCCCAATTGCTCATTTATATCTCCTTTTACATATAAATCGGGGTTTGTCGGGGTGATTGTTTTTTAAATACGCGTCCGTTCACATGATGCCATTTTCTACGCGGCTCAGGTGAAATTCGCCGCTTTAGAAAAGGCATCATGCTCCGGACGCCTGCTTTATC
>JAFUCM010000214.1 GCA_017459675.1 Eubacterium sp. | reverse complement strand
CATGCCGGGAACTGTTAAATCAGGGCTCCTTCCAGATGCTGACAGGTCACACAAATGTGACAGTCAAGAAAAAGTTTGCTGGTGACTAAATTCACCTCTTGACAAAGGTCACTTCATAACAGTCAATGGGGACGTTTCTCCTTGACTCACTGCAGGGCCTGCGCAATCTTCTCCGGGTGGAAGTAGATCTCGTTGCCCTGTTCTCTTGTGAACGGGATGTCTATCGCAACGGCTTTCTCGTCCGATGTAAATTGATCCCCTTCCATCGTTCCGAGCTGCTTAAATCCGGAGATACATCCGACATGTCCGTAAGCATCTACATAGTTGGCTACAACGCAGTCTCCTCCGCCCGGCTGCTCTCCGACGATCTTCGCCAGCTGTTCTTTCTGTGCGAAGTACGGAAATGCGTTTCCGCAGGAATAGGAACTTCCGGTCGTGAGTACATAGAATTCGTACTGGCCGCCGTATCCGTCCTGATCGTCGTACTGGCCGTCCAGGTTTGTGTCTACATGGTAGTACTCTGTACAGTAGTTCTGGTTCAGCAGATCCCGGTAAGTGATGCCGACTTCACCGTCTTTGCTCAGGAAGCCAAGGGTTGCCACCAGCGCTGTCGCGGAGCCGCCGCCGTTATTGGAAAGATCTATCACAACTTTTTTGACATTGCCGTTTTCTTTGATCTTTTCAAATGCATAGTAGAACAGGCCGAAGGAGCTGGTATCCATGTCTTTTTTCGTCGGCACCTTCGCGTAAAAGCTCTCGGGTCTTGCCAGATCTTCCGCAAATCCTTCGAAATAGATGATGCAGGTATCTCCTTCGATATCCACTCTGCTGGACCCGTAACCAAGTGGTTTCAGGCGGGTCATGCGCATCATGTCATCAAGGATTTTGGTGACGTTGGGGCCATTTTCTTCGCTTCCTTCCGTATTTTCGATTTCCTCCGGAAACAGTTTCATCAGTTCACTGAACAGCGGTTCCAGATCTTCGGTCAAATCTCCCACTGTATCGTAACCGATCAGCTGCAGGAAGCTGTGAATTAACTGTGCCCGGTCAATGGATCCCTCCGAATCGATGATGGACGGAGAAAGAATCTCTGTGTCATGTCCGCTGTCAAACAGGACGGCAAACAACTTCTTCAGGGCGTCCACATCGTCCTTTGGATCCGGTGTCAGCAGGGCATCTTTCATGCCGTTTTCTTTCAAATAGGTGTCGAAACTGCTGATTCCTTTTTCCTCTTTGTGTCCATAGGTCAGGTCGAGCAGCAGACACATGGCAGCGTAATTATATGCCGCATACGGTTCACTGAGCTCCTTGCGGTTTGCAAACTTTCCGCTGTACCATTTGTCCGCATAGGGATTCGGCGCGGCCTTCATCGTTCCTGTCCCATAAATACTGTCTACGGAATTGACGATATCGTAGAAATCATCGCCGTTGTACGCCAGAAATCCGCCCATCGCCGGGCCTGCAAACAGCGCCTGCGCCGCCGCAAACGGCATGATGACATCTTTGTTCAGGCGGAACATCTTGAGACCGTAATCCTTCAGGTCTACTGCGTAACCCTGCGCAGGCGTCCGGGTGGATTTGTTCTTCTCAGACGGCCTGATCGCCAGAAACTCCTCTTTCTCTACAATCCCGTTTGGAATCGCATTTGCAGCGGCAGGTCCCATAAATGCCTGCCAGTCGCCGCATTTGACGGTCTGCTTTCCGGTGTCCGCACAGACATTAACGCCATTGCGGGAAATCAGGAATGTATCCCCATCCCAGCTGTAGTCCAGCGCCGTATTATAATCATCCGCAAAAAGCAGCCGCGTGTATTCCTGCAGCGAAATATATGGGACGTCCTCCTGCCCCGCAAACTCCCATACCGAAAGCTGATCGGTACTGTCCAGCGTTCCGCAGAACACATTTGCTTTCCGGTAATCCGCAAGCTTCATCCCGCCGATTTCCATGGGTGTCTTTGCCGAAACAGGCGCGGCAAACGCCAGCGTGCTGACGGCCATGAGTAAACTCAGGGCCAGTGCGATGCACTTCATTCCTTTCTTAAAAAACTTATATTTCATGACTTTTGCCTCCTTATAAAATCTACATTATGATCTATTGTGATCTTTTATGATCTTCTGTGATCTTAATGATATTGGAGGCTGTCCGTCAAAAGTCCATCAGGGCTGTTTTCCCGGCGACTGCGTTCACCCATTTCTCATTGCTTCTGTCATTCCGGACATCCTGCGTAATGAAGAGCTCTTTGATCAAGAATCCCGCCTTCACCAGCAAATCCCGGCACGTATCTTCCGTCAGATCATGAAAATACCGGCCATCCTTTTCCCGCTCTCCGGTTCCGTATTTGAAAGACACATATAAAATGCCTTCCGGCTTCAGAAGTCTGTGCAGCCGCTTTAGAACATTCGGAAGATCTGCCATATTCACATGCAGGAGTGATGCACACGCCCAGATTCCATCATATGCATCTTCTCCCGCAAGTTCTTCAAAACGCATCTGCTGTACTTCGATGCCGGTTTTCTCTGAGGCAAGACGGCAGATCTCTGCCGATGCATCAAAAGCTTCCACATCATAACCGGCTTCCCGGAAAGCAATTACATCCCGGCCGCTGCCGCAGCCGGCATCCAGGATTTTCTGCCCGGGATGCAGATAGCGCAGAAACCGCTCACGGCACTGCCGCATGTCCGCCTTTTCCGTACCGGCAGCAAAGTCCCTGGCATGCGTATCATAATAACGGATTGTCTGATCATTCATGCGTATCTGTCCCTCTCCATCTGCGCCGGATCGGATTGATTGTAAGTAACAATTCCGATGTAATCTTTCTGCATCAGTCATTACTTCGACAGTGATCTAATCTTTCTGCATCAGTCCTTACTCCTACAGTATAGCAAAAATCCGCTTCCATCTGTATTTCTCTTTTCTATAAACATACGAAAAACAGCGGCATCCGCCGCTGCTCTTCGTCCATTTTAAGGGAGAGTGTTTTCGTTGATCAGCAAATCAAAGTACGTACTTTCCGTACATTGCATCCTGTTCTTTTCTGAGCTGATAGATCAGGGTTGTCTTGTCAAGATCGATCATATCGTATGTAATCAGTGTGCCCTTCTTGACATCCTGCTTCATGACAGCCTTGTTTGTTACGAGGCCAAACGGTACGTAGCCCTTCTCAGTTGCTTCTTTTTCGGAGCAGATTGAGCCGTGTGTTGTGTATCCGCCGATACCGTCGATGCTGCATAAAAAGAAAGCTGCAGCCGTGTATCATCCGCGGCTGCAGCGTTCTTGTTTATATCTTCTCCCAGAACTGGTGCACCAGATACAGTGCACTTCCGTAACTGAGCGCTTCCTCTTTTACAATACAGGTCGTGAGGTAATCCGCATTATCTTCAAACGGATTTCTCGCGGCCGCACGCTTTCTGATCTCCGGCAGATATGTTTCCATTCTGCTGCCGATATATCCGCCAAGCACGATTTCACAGTCACACAGATTGCGGATGTCTGCCACAGCGATGGCCAGCATGTCCATGTATTCTTCCCAGTATTCCTGATACTGTTCATTTCCTTCTGCCAGACCGGCGAAAAATCCATCAATCGAAACGTTCAGCGTCCTTTTCAGAACAGAAGCACTGCAATACGCATCCAGACAGCCCCGCTGCCCGCAGTAGCACTGCTTTCCTTCCGGGTGGACCGTGATATGCCCGATCTCCCCGCTCTTCGACAGCTGACCGCCAAACGGTTTGTTGTCAATCAGGATGCTGCCGCCTACATTATCACTTAAGCCGATATAAAACAGATTATCTGCCTCCGGTCTTCTGAATATTTCACCGTAACCGGCTGCATTTGCGTCATTAAACAGCAGGCACGGATACTGAAAATAATCCTCCAGCATCTCTGATGTCAGATTGTCAATATCCATTGTCTTCACATAGAAAATGCCGCTGTGATCCTGCGTGACGATTGCCTGGACGGCAATGCCGATTCCAAGAACAACCGTATCCGGTCTGCCGCATTGTTCCAGAACCGAATCCACAAAATCCTTTGCTCCGTTCCAGTATGCTGCATCATTGGAAAATACACATTCCTTCTTTTCGGAGCGCAGCACGTCCCCGTTCAGATCGACCAGCGTAACCATAAGATACGTCTCTGTCAGATCGATACCGGCCGCAATGTATTTATCCCGGACAACAGAATAGCCCGCAGCACGCCTTCCGCCGGTATTCCCCAGCGATCCGTTCTTATAGATCATCCCGTTGTCTTCAAGTTCCTGCAGATAAGTCGTAACTGTGGGCAGGCTCAGTTCAAGCTCCCTTGCAATTGCCGGACGCGAAATGATTTTGTTCTGCCGGATACAGTGAAAAATCCTGTTCCTGTTTTCATTTCCTTCCGGATTCAGACCTGCAATATGTTCCATATGTCGTACCTCAAGTGTAAATTACTATTTCCGTAATATCTAACCATTTCATAAAAGCGTTTCTATTATATGACATATGAAACTGCAAGTCAAAATGAATATGCTGATTTTACACGCCTTCCGGGATTCCCTTATCAGCCGCATCGTGCAGCACATCAAATACCGTTCCGGATACTTCTCCGTCCTCATCGACGGCTTTTGATGGAAATCGTTCTTCAAAGCAATTGAGAATCTCCATCTGCGTGCTGTCAAGATACTCAATTGCCGCACAGATCACATTTTCCGGTACACCGTAATAAGCTTCTGCAATCGACCCGGTAATCGCGCCGATTGTATCGCTGTCCCCTCCTGCAGAGATTGCTGTCTTTATAGCATCTTCAAAATCCGTTGACTCGAAGAACGCTTCCAGTGCAACCGGAACAGATCCCTGACAGGAAACATCAAAGGTATACTTCGGCCGGATCTGATCAATCGTGAAATCAATCTGATAGTAGTTTTCCCGTATATAATCCCTGATCTCTTCCCTGCTTTTCCCGTCTCTTGCAAGAAAAATGGCTGCGGCCACAGCTTCTGCTCCCTTCATCCCTTCCGGATGATTGTGCGTAACTTTCGTCACCTTCACCGAGAGTTCTTTTGCCTCTTCCAGACTCCGTGCCGCATATCCACAGGGACCGACGCGCATCGCGGAACCATTTCCGAAACTGTTATACGGCTGTGGATCATCTGCAAAAATCCATCTGTAAAAATTGCCGCCATAGCCGGCATTCTTGTAGAGCCGTCCGAGCTCCTGCATACACGAAACAGCCCCTGCAGACAGGTCCGCAAAATCTTCTGCTGATTCCAGAATCGCCTTCGCAACCGCAAGCGACATGATGCTGTCATCGGTCGGTCTGCACCGCTTATGGAACAGCTTTATTTTCTTCGACTTGTAATTATTCCACTCAAACCGAGATCCCGCGATATCACCTATTATTGCTCCGATCATATCATTATTCTCCTGCGAAACATATTTCATCTGTTCTATGAGGATACTTTATCAAAAAGGGACTGTAATTCAGTCGCCTGCGGGGCGACTTATCACATAGTTGCACGGAAGTTTGTATGACTGCATAGATTCCTGACGCTGAATGCATTCAGAAAGCCGGATTGCCATGATTCTTTCCTTTGTTGTCAAATCCGTTACCTCCTGCGGATTGTTTTTATTTTTGTTTATTGTATCGTTTTCCCGGGAAGGTCACCATGGCAGGAAGTGCAGGATAAGATGCCGTATTTTGCATTTATTGCGAAAAAAAGCACCATGATCTTCACAACCATGGCGCTTCGCTGCTTCTTTATTCGTCTGTATCGTCTGTATCCTCTGTGAGCCCATAATACAGTATTTCGTTATAACGGGCATTTGCCTCTTCGCTGGCCTTCTTCTCTTTCCATGCGTCGATCTCGCTGCGGATCGCAAGCATTTCATCAATAATCAGCTCTTCATTTCCGGGCTTCACGTATTCCAGATAAGAGATCATTCTTTCCATTGCCCTGGGGCTTCCGAGGTGCTTTGCGATCAGCTCACCGAGTTCTGCGGGAAAGCCGAGAGCTTCTACTGCCTGAACCAGTTCATCTCTCGCCCGGCTCCATTGTCTCTGATTTGTATTCATAACACTTCTCCCCAGTTCGTATTTATGATTTCGTTTCACGCAAGGTTTTTACATTTCTATAAAAAGCAAACATATATTGCTGATACACCCCATTATATGGAGCATAATCCGAAAAAGGATACCCATTCGGGTATTCATTTTCCAGAATTCGTTTCACCCACACATCCCGGGGAAATGCATTCAGATGATGCATTCCGAACAAAGCGATACAACTGGCCACCTTGATCCCTACGCCATATATTTCAGTTAATGCCTCAATCGCTCTGTCAGCATCCGTCTTCTGCAGTTCTTCAAAATTGATCTTTCCTTCTGAAACATATTCTGCAGCCGCGCGAACGTATTTACATCTGTAGCCGAGGCTGCAGGCCCGCAATTGATCCGGATCAAGACCCAGAACAGCTTCCGGCCGGGGAAATGCATAATACGAAATTCCTTTCGAATCAGAACACGCCTCACCGCAGGCTGCCGCGAGCAGCGCAATTGAACGCCGGATCGCCGGGATATTTTTGTTCTGTGAAATAATGAAGGAAATCAGCATTTCCCACGAATCCTGCCGCAGGATGCGGATTCCTTTTTCCTGCTCTGCGGCCTGATACAAAAAAGGATCTTTCTGCTCATCTATTCTTTCCCGGATCATCCGGTAATCTGTACCCAGGTCAAAATAATCGTACCAGACATTCTGAAATTCCTGCTGCGTACAGCTTACATCATAGGCGCTGTCTCCCACCGCTTCGATATAGAGGCACTTGTCCCGGAAGGGAATCCGATATGCAGCTTCACCGGTTTTCTCCCAGCGAAAACACTGCCCGCTGTCGGTGATTTTATCAAGATTGAAATCGTCTTCGATATATATGATCATATTTTTCTATTACTTATCTCTATCAGCACATCTGGGAGCTTCTCTTTAAATACTTCACCGGTACTTTCTTGGTCAGCCAGATATGATTTGCCGACTCAAAGAACCGGTATCCATCCTGCGACATCTGTTTACAGTCGATCTCATAGATAACCGGTCTGCCGTGCCGGCTTCCCACTTTCATTGCTGTTTCCACATCAGAAGACAGATGCACATAGAGCCGGCTCTTCGGAATCAGGCCCTGTGCATCAATTGAATCAACATACTTTTCTCCGGTTCCGTGCCATAGAACATCCGGCGGCGTCTTCTCCTCCAGTTCCACATCTACCGGAATAGAATGACCCTGATTTGCACGGATCAGGGTATGATCCTCGTTGAAGGAGTAGCGCTGCTTCTCATCCGAACGGACAATCTCCTCCAGACCTTCCATATCCAGAAAATGTCCGCCTGAATGATTGATCCCATCAATCAACTCCTGCACATCTGCCCAGCCGTGCTCATCCAGCGTAATCCCGATCGTCTCCGGTTTATGGCGCAGAATCAGTGAGATGAATCTGCTCGTATTATTCTTTTTATCTGCTCTCCTGCTCATTGTAGTAAACGCACTCCTTCCGGAATCACCCTTCTGACGGCCGGATCCGCTGCCTTTGCAGCAGAACTTCGCATCCGGCTTTCTTCCTGATACTGATCCACACGGGCAAGGATCTCCGCTTCGCTCCGGCTCCCGAGATTACGGTTCTGCCGTCTGTCCTCCTGCTTCCATATGTTCAGATTCCTGATGAAGAAAACAGCAGCAATGCCAAAATGATAAAGACTGTGATAGAATTATAATATCATCATATCTAATAAAATGAGGAGGCAGTTTCTATGAAGTCAGTTTGGATCCAGGAAAACACCTGGCAGGATGTTGCAGATTATTTGAAGCATGACAACACTGTAATCATTCCCATCGGAAGTACCGAACAGCATGGTCCGGCCGGACCGCTCGGCGTCGACACCTATGCAGCCATCGGTCTTTGTGAAGATGCTGCAAAACAAACAGGCGTCATGGTCGCCCCGCCGCTGTGGTACGGGGATTCACCGCATCATCTGGGATTTCCGGGAACGATCTCTCTCCGGAGCGAAACGCTGATCCTTGTGATAAAAGATGTTGTCCATACTTTGTATCAGAATGGATTCCGAAGATTTATCCTGTTAAATGGCCACAAGGGAACGAATCTCGCCAGATGCGCAGATGATGCCAGATAGAGTTTCAGATATTTTAAGTCTGAAGGTAGTATGTGGCTTTCATCTGCGCAGCCTCGTT
>JAFUCM010000044.1 GCA_017459675.1 Eubacterium sp. | reverse complement strand
GACGGGTTCATCTCTCTCCTCTGGTATCCGGAGTGGATTCGGGAGATCGGGGATCAGGAGATCATCCTGCCGCATTTTGCAAAAGTGATGCGTCAGTTTGAGAGCACCCGCCTGAACAGAAGACATCTGTACTGGAGCAACCGCCATGTCGGACGCTATGTCTGGAAGAAGGGCGCCCTGATCGACAAGACCTTCTCACAGGTACTTGATACGATGGTTGAGACCTTCCCGGATCAGATTGCCATCAAATATACGACGCTGGATTACACAAGAACCTACAGCCAGTTCCGCGATGATGTCGATGAATTTGCACGCGCACTGGTATCCCTCGGGGTCAAGGCCGGCTCCAAGGTTTCCATCTGGGCAACCAACGTACCGGCATGGTATCTGACCTTCTGGGCTGCAACCAAGATCGGTGCGGTTCTTGTTACCATGAATACCGCATACAAGATTCACGAGGCAGAATATCTGCTCCGTCAATCTGACACACACACCCTCGTGATGATCGACGGATACCGTGATTCCAACTATGTTGAAATCATCAATGAGATCTGTCCGGAATTGAAGGACAAGAAACCGGGCGAACCGCTCCACGCAAAGCGCCTTCCGTTCCTGCGCAATGTCGTCACGGTCGGCTTCCGCATGCCGGGCGCACTGACGCTTGAGGAAACCCGCGCCTATGCAGAGAACACACCGATCGAAGAAGTCCGCCGCATGGCTGCGGAAGTAGATGTCAATGATGTCTGCAACATGCAGTACACCTCCGGCACCACAGGCTTCCCGAAGGGTGTTATGCTGACCCACTACAACATCATTAACAACGGCAAGACCATCGGCGACAGCATGGATCTGTCCACCGCGGACCGCATGATGATTCAGGTTCCGATGTTCCACTGCTTCGGCATGGTTCTCTCGATGACATCGACCATGACCCACGGCGGCACCATCCTGCCGATTCCGTACTTCTCGCCGAAGTCCTCTCTGGCATGTGTAAACGACGAACATATCACGGCATTTAACGGTGTCCCGACCATGTTCATTGCCATGCTGAATCATCCGGACTTCGCAAAGACGGATTTCAGCTATATGCGGACCGGCATTATGGCAGGAAGCCCCTGCCCGATCGCGGTCATGAAGGACGTCGTAGACAAGATGAACATGAAAGAAATCGTCATCGTCTACGGTCAGACAGAAGCCGCACCGGGCTGCACCATGAGCCGCACCACCGATTCCCTCGACGTACGTGTCTCAACGGTCGGCAGCGCCTTCCCGGAGGTCGAGTGCAAGATTGTCGATCCGGAGACCGGCGAAGACTGCCCGGATGAAGTGATTGGCGAATTCGTTGCCCGCGGTTATAATATCATGAAGGGCTACTACAAGATGCCGAAGGCAACCTCCTCTGCAATAGACGCAGACGGCTGGCTTCACACCGGCGACCTTGCCTGCCGCACACCGGAAGGCAACTACCGCATCACCGGACGTCTGAAAGACATGATCATCCGCGGCGGTGAAAACATTTACCCGAAGGAAATCGAAGAATTCATCTACACCCATCCGAAGGTAAGCGATGTCCAGGTCATCGGCGTTCCGGACAAGGCGATGGGTGAAGAAATCATGGCCTGCATTATCCTCAAGGAAAATGAAGAAATGACCGTTGAGGAAATGAAGCAGTTCATTCTGGATCACATGGCGAAGCACAAGGTTCCGAAATACATCGACTTTGTCGACAGCTTCCCGATGAACGACGCCGGCAAGATCCAGAAGTATAAGATGCGCGAACAGGCAGTCGAGCGCCTCGGACTGCAGCAGGACGCAGCGATCGAGACAGCCTGACCAATCGGGGTTTGTCGAGTACGCGTCTGTTTTACAGGATGCCATTTTCTACGCAGCTCAGATAGAATTCGCTGCTAAGATAATGTATCCTGCTCCGGACGCTTACTGTATCGCACGCGAACCCGACAAACCCCTATTTATATTACACATGCAACAAATTGATTCAGTAAGAAAGGAAATGGAAAAAATGGGATCGACGACGAACGATAAGGTTCGCAAATACGTTACGGTAGACGGCAACGAAGCCGCAGCTTATATTGCATACGCCTTTACAGAAGTGGCAGCGATTTATCCGATCACCCCTTCTTCTCCGATGGCGGGCAAGACTGATGTCTGGGCCGCGAACGGCAAGCGTAATATGTTCGGACAGCCTGTCCGTCTGGTTGAGATGCAGTCTGAGGCAGGCGCGATCGGCGCCGTCCACGGTGCGCTGGAAACCGGTGCGCTGGCAACCAGCTTTACCTCTGCACAGGGACTGATGCTCATGATTCCGGTGCTGCACCGCATCGCAGGTTCACGCCTTCCGGCTGTTCTGCATGTCGCTTCCCGTACGGTCGGCACACATGCCATGTCGATTTTCGGCGATCACTCTGACGTTATGAACTGCCGTCAGACAGGCTTTGCCCTGCTTTCCACCGGCAGTGTCCAGGAGGTTATGGATCTCGCAGGCGTCGCACATCTTGCGGCAATTAAGAGCCGGATCCCGTTTATCCATTTCTTCGACGGATTCCGCACCTCTCACGAGATCACCAAGGTCGAGCAGATGGACTATGATGATCTGACAGATCTTCTGGATATGGATGCAGTTGACGCATTCCGTGATCATGCGCTGAATCCGGAGCATCCGCTTCTGCGCAACACCGTCCAGAACGGCGACATTTATTTCCAGATCCGTGAGGCAAATAACACAGCCTACAACGAACTGCCGGATATTGTTGAAGAATACATGGGCAAAATCAGTGAGATCACCGGCCGTGAATATCATCTGTTCAATTACTACGGCGATCCGCAGGCAGAGCGTGTCATTATTGCGATGGGTTCTGTTGCAGGCCCGATTGAGGAGACGGTTGATTATCTGAACGCGCGCGGCGAGAAGGTTGGCTTCCTGCAGGTTCACCTGTTCCGTCCGTTTGACATTAAGCGTTTCCTGGATGCAATTCCGGAGACCTGCAAAAAGATTGCTGTTCTCGACCGCACAAAGGAAATGGGAAGTGCCGGTGAACCGCTTTACCAGGATGTCCGCACTGCCCTGTTCGGCCGTTCTGACCTGACAATCATCGGCGGACGCTATGGCCTGTCCTCCAAGGATACAACACCGGGACAGATCGCCGCTGTCTTCAAAAATCTGGAGCAGGATGTACCGCTCAATCATTTTACCATCGGTATCAATGATGATGTGACACACCTCTCCCTGCCGGAAGAGCCGATCAATCCGGGTGAGGGCAACGTGGTTGCCTGCAAATTCTGGGGTCTGGGCAGTGACGGTACTGTCGGCGCAAACAAAGATACGGTTGTGATCATCAACGAACACACACCGAAATTTGCGCAGGCATATTTTGAATATGATACAAAGAAATCCTTCGGTATCACCAAGAGCCATCTGCGCTTCGGCGATGCGCCGATCCGCTCCTCTTACTATGTAAAACACGCGGATTTTGTCGCCTGTCACAATGCGACCTATATCCACAAATATGACATTGTCTCCGAGATCAATCCGGGCGGAACTTTCCTGATCAACTGCCCGTGGAGCGTTGATGAGCTGGAGCACTTCATTCCGGCACACGTACGCCGCCAGATCGCAGACAAGAACCTGAATCTGTATATTATTGACGCACTGAAGATTTCCGAAGAGCTCGGACTGGGCAGTCACGCCAACATGGTTCTGCAGGCTGCATTCTTCAACCTGGTACCGGTAGTTCCGCCGGAAGAAGCGGTCGGCTATATGAAAGATGCCGCAAAGAAACGCTACTTCAAGAAGGGCGATCAGGTTGTCCAGATGAACCTCGCCGCGATTGATGCCGGCAAGGACGGTCTGGTAAAGATTGATGTTCCGGAATCCTGGAAATCTGCAGATCCGACAGTTCCGGCAGCCCGCACAGACGTGCCGGATTACATCGCGAATATGATTGATCCGATGAATGCACTGAAAGGTGACGATCTTCCGGTCAGCACATTTGCAGGCTACGAAGACGGTGCATTTGACATGGGCTATACTGCATTCGAGAAACGCGGAATTGCAACGCATATTCCGGTCTGGGATGCCGAGAAATGTCTGCAGTGCAATAAATGTGCGTATGTCTGCCCGCACGCAGTCATCCGCCCGTATCTGCTCACAGAAGAAGAAAAGAACAATGCCCCGGCAGACATGAAGCTGGTTCCCGCAAAAGGAAAACAGGCGGAAGGTCTCTGGTACAGCATGCAGATCAGCACAATGGACTGCACTGGCTGCGGCTCCTGTGCATACAGCTGTCCGTCTAAGGACAAGGCACTCACCATGGTACCGATCGACGACGATCCGTCCACACCGGCCTCCTGGGATTATGCCCTGACGCTTTCCGACAAGGGTGATCTGTTCAATCCGTATACCGTAAAAGGCAGCCAGTTCCGCCAGCCGCTTGTAGAGTTCTCAGGCGCATGCGCAGGCTGCGGCGAGACACCGTACGCAAAACTGCTGACACAGCTCTTCGGTGACCGTGTATACTGGGCAAATGCGACAGGATGCTCACAGGCATGGGCAAGCGCAATGCCGGGCATCTCCTACACAACCAACAAGAACGGACACGGACCGGCATGGTCCAACTCCCTGTTCGAAGACAACGCTGAGTTCTCACTCGGCATGGTACTCTCTGTCCGTCAGCAGCGTACCCTGCAGAAAATGCGCATTGAAGATTACCGCGCAAACTGCAAGGATGAAAAAGTCCTCGCTGCGATTGACAACTGGCTTGCATCCTACGATGATTTCGACGCATCCGCACCGGCAAGTCGCGCACTGGTCGAAGCACTGGAGACACAGGATGACGATCAGGCACGCGCAATCCTGAAGCGCAAAGACCAGCTCTCCAAGAAGACCTTCTGGATGTACGGCGGAGACGGCTGGGCATACGATATCGGATTTGGCGGCCTGGATCATGTCTTCTCCACCGGCGAGGATCTGAATGTCCTCATCGTCGATACAGAAGTCTATTCCAACACCGGCGGCCAGTCCTCCAAGGCAACCCAGATCGGTGCCGTCGCAGAATTTGCAGCATCCGGCAAACGCCGTCCGAAGAAGGATCTCGGCGGCATGCTGATGACCTACGGCAACGTCTACGTCGCACAGGTTGCCATGGGTGCAGACAACGCGCAGCTGGTTAAGGCAATCCATGAAGCTGAGCAGTTCAAGGGACCGAGTATCATCATCGCTTACGCACCGTGTACAGCACACGGCCTGAAATGCGGCATGGACAAGGTACAGGATGAAATGAAGCGCGCCGTTGATTCCGGTTACTGGAACCTCTATCGCTACAATCCGACCGCAGAACCGAAATTCGTCATGGACTCCAAGGCACCGACCATGGACTATGAAGAATTCATGGACGGCGAGGTCCGCTTCGCATCCCTGAAGCGCACCTTCCCGGAAAATGCAAAAGAGCTCTTTGCTGTCGGCGCACAGCAGGCGCAGGAGCGCTACGAGAAGCTCAAAGGACAGGAAGATTGAATCATTTAAATTAAAAACAAAAGATATTTTCCACCAAAAAAGGCAGTCCGGTTAAGGGCTGCCTTTTCTAACTTAAAGAGGGCTTTAAGTGAGTTCGCGCGAGTTGGTGACGATATATGTCTCCCGGCTCAGATGGAATTCGCCGTTAGACATATATCGTCGCCGCCTCGCGCTTACTCTTTGGCGAATTCTACCTTCGCGGGGCCGTGGGCACATATATGTTCCATGGCGAATTCTG